>CAZNLA010000676.1:0-2525 GCA_964573385.1 uncultured bacterium | reverse complement strand
GAAGAGGGTGAGGATAGGAGGCAATTACAATTAAAGGTGGGGGGACATTTATCGGGATGGTGCCGGTACCATCGACAGAGCTTGGTTGTACTGATGGAGTTGTGTTAAGAGAAGGTGAAGCGCAAACTTATCTGAATAATCACACTGCAAAACCAGCTTTAGTAATTGATAACTTTATTATGCAAAGCAACCAACCGTTAACAAAAGATTCTGACTTTGCGGCAATTGATAAAGCATATGGTGGATTTATTATTGAATATGGTGATAATACGGAATATAAAGATTTTGCCACTTTCCAACAGCATATTAAAGAGATAAAAGCTTCTGTTGATTACGACGCGGAAAAGAGCCTGGTTAATGTTATCTGCAAGAGTGGTGATGATAATATGGCGATGGGAGTTTATACACTGTATAAAGAGAATGAGACTCTGGATAAATTATTTACATTGCAGACTGTTAATGGAAAAGATACATATTTGCCTGCCGGCGTGGAAAGAGATTCACCATTTAACCTGCAGAGTAAATCCGGAAGTTTAGCCAAAGGCGGCGCGGTATTACGTTGTACCCCCGGGCAATTGGCTGTATTACAGTCAGAACCTGTAAGCAACACATTTTTTGCCGCCAACCCATTGGCTGAATTAAATTATTTCTCACTGAAAATGCCGCAGGATGCAGAAGTTACCGCGGACGGAAAAATAGGGATAAGCTTTATAACTGTTCAGCCCAAATTAAATACCGTAACGATTGATACCGGTTTTATTGAAAAACAGGCAGACGATAAAGACGCGGCAAAAACAATCCTGATTTTTGGAATGAACAAAGATGCTGTTATTAATATGAATGGCAAAGTGGTAAAAGCTGTTGAAATAACAGTTGATAAACGAAAAGCGCTTGCAGTATCTATTGATAATTCAAAAATTGATACCAAAAAGGTTAACGAACAATATTTGACTGTTGTGAATATACTGAAATAAAGTAATGTCACTAATGTAGAGGCGCAAGATTTTGCGCCTCTGCGGACCATTCGGAGGTATAGATGAATAAATTATTTGTCACTGCAATTTTTCTGGTATTTTGCTCAATCCCGGCTTTTTCCGCAGATACAGTAACAGTTCCACCGGTTATTGGTATTGAAAATTTGGCCAGTTGGCGTGAAGGCATCAAATTGGCAGATGAAATGAAAAAGCCATTAACAGTGGTATGTTTTGGCGATTCTAATACTGAGGCGCCACATTACACCGGGGCATTACGCGATATGTTGCAGGCGTGTTATGGCAACCATGATACCGGTTATTATTCATTTAATAAAAATCGTGGTGTTATTCCCAATGGACCGGATGGTACATATGAAGGGAAATGGGTATATTTTGATACTTCACCCGGTCGTGAAACCCCACCACCCGCGCCATATTACTCTATGGACGGTTTTTGGTCGGCAACTGATGATGCAACCGCGTCTATTAATGTGCAATTTCAACAGATTCCCGGTAACGCCAATCATCAGGTTCGGGTGCATTATCAGGTTGGTCCGGGTTTAGGTTCATTCTCAATATTTACCGGCAATTGGGAAAGAATGACAATAAATTGTGCCGCGGATAAACAGGCTTACGCAATAACGGAACCATTTATTGCGGAACAGTTTAAGATTGCAAAAGTGACCGGAAAAGTAGTAGTTGTCGGATGCGATTTTGACCGGATAAAATATCTGAATGGCATTAACGCTATGCCCGGTGGCGCATTGGTTTACGCAATGGGCAACGGGTGGGGTATGTCGCAGCATTTATCACCCACAGACGAACAGGCATTCAGGAAGTTTTTTGAAACGACTAAGCCGGATTTGGCTACTATTTTATTCGGTACAAACGATATGCATAATGACGGCAGGATAGCGACTTACAAACAGAATATGACCGCGATAATTGATAAGATACAAAAAGCATCACCCGGTACCGGCATTTTAGTGATTTCATGTCCGGAAGCAGGGCAGACGAAAGATGGTTTGGCAGAAGAGTTTGCCAATATGGCGAAGACAATCGCGGCAGATAAAAAATGCGCGTTTTGGGATTGGCGCATTATAATGGGTGACCATTCGCGCCTGGCCGAACAGTTGGGGTGGATGGGTGATGGTTTGCATTATGGACCGGCAGGCGGTAAAGTGCTGGCAGGTTTATTGCTACGCCAATTAGAATTTGATGTGAATGATATTAAACATTGGACATCATTAGTAAAACCAAAAGACCAGGAAAATCACCAGCCAATAAAAATATCGCGAATTAACAATTTAAAGATTGACGATGTTGTAACAGCGTTAAAAAATGAGACTGTATATACCAGTTGGAGTTTAAATAAAAAAGCCTCTGATTTGCAGTTGGCAATTGCCGGAGATTCTCTTGCTGTGCATGCACTGGTATATGACGGACGTTGTGTAGCAGACCAGAAAAGCTGGCAGGGAAGTAATATTGACATCTATATTTCAAAAACTGATTCCTGGGTTTTACAAATTATCAATAAGTATTGTTGGCTAT
>CAZNLA010000675.1:0-2525 GCA_964573385.1 uncultured bacterium | reverse complement strand
CCTTAACATAGGTGATAACATCGCCGGCCCAGCCAGTGTAGGTGGATGATACGGTTCCGTCAGCCTGGCGTTTGTAAATGCCTGGCAGGCGGTTTTTGTTGTCTTGTGAGTACATGGTAACGGCCATCGCTAATTGGCGAAGGTTGGATGTACAGGTGGTCTGACGTGCTTTGGCGCGGGCCTTAGCAAAAATTGGGAACAGGATACTGGCCAAAATCGCGATAATCGCAATTACTACCAGAAGTTCAATGAGGGTAAAACCCTTTTTCTGTGAACGCATAGTCGTTCTCCTTTTTAATATTACCGGGGATACAATTAAGGTCTTGGACCACCCCGGGTAACTTTCTGACGTTATCATAATATCTTATTCCCTGCTTTGCAAGGGGAAATTTCAAGAAAAGGTTAATGAAAGATTAAGATTAGATTAAAACTGAAAAAAGAAGGAAAATATTCTTAATGTGAATATTTTTAAAAACGGTGATTTTTTAAAGAAATTAAAAATTTTAATTCAAATTAATGACATTGATTTATTATGAAAATGATAAAATTGGATAACTTATGTAAGGTATAAAATAAAATTTAGCCGGATGGGTGAATCATTTTCATGTTTATTCGCCAATAGTGCTACTCACCATAAAAACTGATCCGACCAATCAGACCGATCCGACTGATATGACTAATCTGCAATGGTTACCGTAACTGTTTCTTAATCATCACCTTTGATGGTGACCCATAACTCATCCATTTCCGCAAGTGTCATTTCAGAGAAATTTCTATTTTCGTTTTTCACCGCTTTTTCCAAACGTTTGAAACGTCGGACAAAGCGGTCATTTGCTTCGCGCATTACTTCTTCTGCGTCCACATGTATAAATCTGGCAAGATTTACCGCAGCAAAAAGAATATCACCCAGTTCATGTATTATCCGTGATTTAGGAGCAGCATCGGCAATTTCCTGTGCTTTAGCATTTTTTGTCATTACATCATTTAAAATAGCAGGTTTATCCCAATCTTCCGGCACACCCAGTTCTGCTGATAATTCCTGCAATTCTTCATGCAGTTTTGATAATGGTCCACGGAAATCTGCCCAGTCAAACCCAACGCGGGCGGCGCGTTTCTGCAATTTTTGTGACCGCGCCAATGCCGGCAAAGCCAATGGAACATCATCAAAGATCCCATGGTCGCCTTTGCCTTTGCGTTCACCTGTTTTTATATTCTCCCATGAATTTAATACCGCAGATGCATTATTTGCCTCAATATCGCCAAAGACATGGGCATGCCGCCGAATTAATTTATCCCCTAATGCCTGCATAACATCATCAAAATTAAATAAACCTTCTTCATCGCCCAACTGCGCGACAAAGATAATATTTAACAGCACATCACCCAATTCATCGGCAATTGCGTCCGGTTCGTCACGGTCTATTGCGTCAGTAACCTCATATGCTTCTTCAATTATGGTGCGTTTCATTGTTGCCATTGTTTGTTCTCGGTCCCAGGGACAACCATTTTCACCACGCAACATTGCCATAATCCTGCGAAGGTCTGTAATGCTATGATTTCTTTTGTTCCATTGCAATGCCGGCACAAATAACGAAGTCAGGTGATTAATTGCTATTCCGCGGTCAAGGTCTTCCAAAGCAACCGTGGTTACCTGTTCTTCACCATGCATACCTAATGCTGTAAGCACTGTTACCTGATGGTCAGGGGGGTAAAAATCCAACAATAATAACTTCAAATCGCTGGCAACATGTTGGGTATCAACCTGCAACCATACCATTGGTGTACCGGGGTTCACCGGTTGTTGTGCGCCATGGTACGCGTTGAAGTCATTTGGTGTCGGGGTATCATAATGAAAATTCAAGTCTGTCGAACGTGCATCACTGATGATGATACCATCACCGGGATCAATACCAATACGGTCAAACAATAAGTTTAAAACACCCAATGCTGGCTGAATAACTATTTGACGTCCGGCATTTTCACACGCTTTCCGCAACAACACAACCGTTTTTTCTGCCACTGCGGGGTCACCCGGCACTGCGTATACGGTATCATCGTCCGATGACATTACCCTATTAACCACCGCGGCATAAACATCGTCAAACGACGCGTGGGTTTCATAAAAATCATCACAACTGGTGAATCTTATATTATATTCAGCTAATTTATCTGCTGCCGGATGAATACGGGTACGCAAGATAACTCTGTTTACAGCTTGCATAGAATGCAATGCCTGCAGTGATATCAGGTCAATATCAGCCGGACCCAAACCTACAACAGTTATAATCCCCATTATTTTTTGCCCGGTGCCGGTGCAGGAGATGGGGTTGCAGGTGGTGGTGTTTCTGTTTCATCTTCCATTCCTGGTATTTGCGGATTACGTACCTTAACATCTTCAAAATGTTTTTGTGCTAATGGGAATTCAGCGCTTTTAAACTGCCATTCAATATCATTAACCGCCTGAGCTTCTAAGGAATCTATGCGTTCCTGATATTTTTTTTCTGACTGTACTAAAATTTTCGCGG
>CAZNLA010000674.1:0-2537 GCA_964573385.1 uncultured bacterium | reverse complement strand
AAGAAAAATCTGCTGCACCTGCAATGCCAGGCGGCGGCGGAATGGGCGGCATGGATTACGGAATGTAATTCATAAGCTTAACATAAATAAGCAAAACAACTGCCCCGGTCTTTTCCGGGGCAGTTGTTTTTTTACCGGGTTAAGCAATTTTTTTAAATCAGGTTAAGTAGTTTTTTATCGGTCGGATTAGTCCAATCGGTCGGATAAATCGGACTAATCGGACAAATAAGATTGCAAAAAAAGGTAGATGCAAAATATGCACCTACCTTAAACAGAAAGTCCAATATTCAATTTCTACAGTATTGGTGTTCCAAATACATCCAGTTTGTTAACCATAACGGTAGCACCAGCCTGGTATGGTATAAATGAGAATTTCAAATACTTTGCCCGGGTTGGGGTCAGTGCTATTGTATATACATTACCATTATTGTTACCGGCATTGGTGGCAATCTGGGTATATGTTATATCATCAGCAGATGCTGAAATAGTAATTCCTTTGTTTTCCCATTGCCCGCCACCGTTCATTCGTATTTTACAGGATGAGACAGTGTAAAAACTGTTAAGTGTAAGTTTTAAAACACCGGGGGTGACAGCATCCGGTGCGTTATAATATAAACGACCAAACCCTATATCTTCTCCGGGTATCTCTTTATATTCGCTGATGGCAGACTGTAATCCCAATGCTGGTGCCAGACCACTCCAGGTATACCATGTGCCACTTACAGTAGATAATCGCGCGCCATTTGAATCATAACCGCTAATAGGATAACCAGAATCCATGCGTTTTAAATCCTTTGAAAAAACTTCAAAGTTGCTAAATAGTGTATCACCTGTTCCACCATCACGACGTTTTAATATACTGGTTGAACAAGTATTGGATTTCGTTGCACCAAAGGTGACATCATGGACTTCATACGAACTACCGGCGATATTCTCACCGGAAACACTTGATACTGTATTGGATCCAACTTTAATGTTGTAGTCACTGGGATTACGGGCATCATTGTATTTAGCAACATGAATTTTATAGATATATTGTGACGATGGGAAAGTCATAACATAAGTTTGCGGGGTGAAACCAACGGTAACATTTGGCTGATACCAACCTACGTTATATTTTGTTAATAAAGCCGAACCATCAGCAGCGAAATTAGTACCTACAGTACTGCTGGTTGTACCCGGCCAATGGGTAAGGCTGACACCCGCGCTATTTGCATAATACAGTTGCAATCCACCTACACCGGGAACGCCGGCAAAATCCCATAACTGATCGGTGGTGTTTACGTGACCGTCAGCATAACCAACAATAGTTTTGCCGGAATGACGGGTAAAATTCACATCCATGCTTTCATACGCTATACTGGGGTATAACGTATCCACCAATGGGTCGGCGGTTCTTGCTACCTGCGCGCCATCAGCAATTACAAAACAGGTTGTCGGGTCAGTCATTGTGCCGACAGAAGTATCTGCGTATTTGCTGTTGTAAACATAACCATTAGGTGTTGACTTGCCAAGTGTTGGACATACCAAAACACCCGGGTCAACTTTAATGCCTGTCCACACACTGGCACAGTCAGGAAGCGACTCTTCGTGGTCCTGTGCGAACATTTGTATGGATGCTACTATCTGCCTCTGGTTACTGGTACATGTTGTCTGCCGCGCTTTTTCGCGTGCCCGGGCGAAAACGGGGAACAGAATTGCGGCTAGAATGGCTATAATGGCAATTACAACCAACAATTCAATCAGGGTAAATCCCTGTCTGGTAACTTTTGTTCTCATTGAAATTTCTCCTTTAATGTGTTTATATACCGGATAAATTTATTTTATTAATCCGGTATAGCAATAATTATACTACCCACTGATACAATTGTATATGCACATTCACTAAAAATATATCTTCTGCCAATTAAATTTAATCATTTTTTAACAATTCACATTTAATAATATCTTAATCAAAAACCAACTAAAGTAGATGAGATTTCAGTTTTCGGTTTTCAGAATGGTCACTTCGACAGGCTCAGTGACCGTTGTAAAAATCCTGACTTTTTTTGTAAGGATTTCGTTACTAACGGCTTAAAATCTAAGAAACTAAGAACATAACCTAAATAAATTGGACAAGTTTAATGGTAATTTATGTTTTGGAAAGGCATTTTAATGAGTAACCCCAGGCGTCAGCCTGGGGATTAAACATAACATTGACTGCGCCTCGGAGAGGTGCTTTCATAAAGTCGCCTTTACAAGGCTCATACTAATAGCTGTTAATTCCCCCAGGCTGACGCCTGGGGTTAATCATTATGTCGCCACTCCGTGGCTAATATATATTGAAACCGTTGAAACCGTTCGAAATCGGATAAATTCGATATAAATCGGTAGAAATCGGTAGAAATCGATTCTATTTCGAGTACAAGTTAAGTGACCTATGTAAAAATCATGACTTTTTTGTATGAAATCAGGTGCTAACGGCCTAAAACCTAACACCTATTCCCTAACCCAAATAAATTGGACAAGTTTTCAGTCGAGTAGAGAGCTCCATACTT
>CAZNLA010000673.1:0-2538 GCA_964573385.1 uncultured bacterium | reverse complement strand
ACCCGTGTATCACAGTCTATTTTCAGCAATTCCGGAGGGGTTATGGCAACGCAAAGACTAAACAGAAAACAACCAGTTTCACAAACGAAACGACAAAAACCAATTAAATATGAAATACTTGGAATCGGATTAATTGTAATTGGTATTTTAATAATTATCTCCTATTGGAGTCACGGATTAATCCCGGATGGATTATTAAAAGGTACCAGTTTTTTATTTGGTAAATATGGCGCATGGATGCTGGCATTTGCCCTTATATCTTCCGGAATATCTATTCTTATCCATTTATCACATGAAAATGTAAGTGCCACATTTGCTGGTGCCGGAATGCTGTTTTTTGTGCTAATTTCATTATTTCAGTTACCTTTTATAAAACAGATAAATTGGACAAAGCCTGAGTTCTCCACTTATGAAGGTGGCTTCTTTGGAAGTGCCATCGCCTATGGCATTCACAGCATGATGGGTCCATTAGCAGCATGGGTACTGCTGATAGGTATCGGCCTGATAGGCATATCATTACTTACTGATATTAAATTATGGACAATGATTACATGGCCATTTATAACACTTTGGAAAGGAATTATAACAATATTCGATATCAGCAGACCTGTTTTTCAGCGTGACACATCAAATGATAACGGAATCATGAAAAAAGTTGAACAACTTAAAAAAGAAGAAGCTAAAAGCAAAAATAAACCATATGACGAAATTGCTGAATCTGAAGAAGAAAAAGAAAAACGAATTTTATCTATATTGGTGCCAAAAAATGATAAGCCGAAACTGATTCCAACAGAAACTAACACCCCAACAGTTACTGATGACAGTCAGGCAAATGAAGCGACTAATATAGCAAAACAGGCAGACAAAATTAAAGGAAATATTGTTGGAGTACCTTCAAAAAATAATCCGGAACAGATGGCATTCCCAGAAAAAGCAGATACCAGACAATATGTTTTACCGCCAACATCACTATTAAGTGTAACACCTAAACCTAAAACCCAGGTAAAGGAAGATATGCGGGAAAATATTAAATCCCTTGAAGATACATTGCTAAGTTTTGGGATTGAGGCAAAGGTTGAAGCAGTTGAACGTGGACCGCGGGTAACAAGATTTGAAGTTATTCCCCCACCCGGTATTCGTATAAGTAAAATAACTAACCTTTCAAATGATATTGCCCTTGCATTAAAGGCACTTGATGTCCGTATAGAAGCACCAGTTCCCGGTAAAGGCGTGATAGGAATTGAAGTCCCAAATAAAGAACCTGTTATTGTTGATTTGAAAGAGATTATTGACAGCGATGTAATGCAAAAAAATAAATCACCACTTGCTTTTGCGCTGGGAAGAGATATTGCCGGACACCCACGTATTGCCGATATCACCAAGATGCCACATATCCTCATTGCCGGTCAGACTAACTCCGGTAAGTCGGTCTGTATTAATACATTGCTTTGTTCAATATTAATGCGCGCTACCCCTAAACAAGTAAAGTTTTTATTAATAGACCCAAAACGCGTGGAATTAACGCTTTATCAGGAAATTCCTCATCTTATTGCCCCGGTTGCTTACGACGCGAAACATGCCGCAGGTCTGTTGCGTTGGGCAATTCGTGAAATGGAACAAAGGTATCAATATTACGCTGAAAAAGGTGTGCGTAATATATCAGGTTTTAACGAATTGGCCAGGATGGAAGGGCTTGAGGAGATGCATTACATCGTCATTATCATTGATGAGTTAGCAGACTTAATGATGACTGCCGGTGCGGAAATTGAAACATCTATCTGCCGTATCGCCCAACTTGCCCGCGCCACCGGCATACACCTTGTTGTTGCAACCCAACGCCCATCTGTAAATGTTATTACCGGTACTATCAAGGCTAACATCCCATCGCGCTTATCCTTCGCCGTCGCATCACAGGTGGATAGCCGTACAATTTTAGATATGAATGGCGCGGAAAGATTGGTGGGCCAGGGAGACATGTTATACCTGCCGGTGGAAGCAAATAAACCATCACGCATTCAAGGTGCATATATGACTGAAGCGGAAATCAACCGGGTAGTTCAGCATGTAAAAGATCAGGGACGACCTTTCTTCAGCGATGAAATTGCCGCCATTGAAGAAGACGCATTGCGTGAAGAAACAAATGGCGAATATGGCAATGACGTACCGGATGATGAATTATTCACCAAAGCGCTGGATTTTGTTAAACTTACCGGAAACGCCTCTACGTCCAGTTTACAGCGCAAATTCCGCATAGGTTATACCCGTGCGGCACGTTTAATGGATATGATGGAAGAACGTGGTTATGTGGGTCCCGGCCAGGGCAGCAAACCACGGGAAATATTAGTGGGCCCGGGGTCGCCAACAAATAACAGCCAAAAAAACACCGATAAAAACCCTTTCATACGGGATGCAAATGATATCTTCCCGGATGATGATGATTAGTGCATTAAACAATATTAACCACGAAATACAGGACTTTCGCTTATGGTCACTTCGACAGGCTCAGTGACCGGTCGCTGAGCCTGTCGAAGCGACCAT
>CAZNLA010000672.1:0-2541 GCA_964573385.1 uncultured bacterium | reverse complement strand
ACTGAGTTTGTCGAAGTGACCATTATAAAAGTTCCGCCTAAAATCCTGACTTTTTCTGTATGGATTTAGTTGCTAACGGCCTATAACCTAATCCCTAACCCCTATTCCCTAACCCCTATTTCCCAATAGCTTCCAACGTTGCCTGTACCAAATCTTCCGGGGTTGGTACAACACCACCGGCACGGCCGTAGAAATGTACTTTGCGTTCGCATTGTACCGCTAATCGTACATCTTCCACCATTTGGCCTTTATTCATTTCAAATACGACAACGTTTTTCGCTTTGCGGGCGGCTATCAGCAATTGTTCAGACGGGAATGGGTATAATGTTATTGGTCGGAATAATCCGGCTTTTTTCCCCTGCGCGGTTAATATTTCTGCTGCTGTCTGTGCTATTCTGGCGCCACTGCCGAACGCAACAAAAAGAACATCCGCATCGTCGGTATTGGTTTCTTCCCAGCGGATATCTTCCCGTGCCATCTGTGCGTATTTTTCCATTAACCTGTTATTCACTACTTCCAATGCATCCGCTTGAATATATAATGAATTTATAACTTTTTTCTCCGGGTTATTGCCTTTTCCGCGGGTACCCCAACTGTGTGGTAATGGAACTTCAATTGGAGGCCGGTCTATCGCTACGGCTTCCATCATTTGCCCCAGAATCGCGTCTGCAAGCACCAAAACCGGTGAGCGATACTTATCTGCCAAATCAAATGCATCCCGGGTCAGGTCATACATTTCCTGTACGGACGATGGCGATAAAACCAGGGTGCGATAATCGCCGTGTCCGCCACCGCGGGTAGACTGAAAATAATCACTCTGCGCCGGTGCAATATTGCCCAGTCCCGGCCCACCGCGCATAACATTAATAATTACGCATGGCAGTTCAGCACCGGCAATATATGATATTCCTTCTTGTTTCAGGCTTATTCCCGGACTACTGGATGATGTCATCACCCGTACCCCGGTTGCTGCCGCGCCGTATACCATATTTATGGCGGCAACTTCGCTTTCTGCCTGCAAAAATACTCTGCCATGTTTCGGCATCAATAACGATAAATATTCCGGAACCTGGTTTTGCGGGGTAATAGGATAACCAAAAAATGCCCAGCATCCGGCATCAATGGCGGCTTTGCATAAAGCCTCGTTTCCCTTCATCAATTGCCGTTTTGCCATTATTTCTCTCCCCCAACTTTTTTCTCGCGGAATACCTGTATACAAACGTCCGGACACATTAACGCGCATATCCGGCAACCGGTACATTTTTCAGGATTAATTACATCAGCATGGTGAAAACCACGACTGTTAATACCTTTTGATAAACCCAGCACTTCGCGTGGGCAAAAATTAACACAAAGCAAACATTGCTTACACTCTTCAGCATTTATCTTAACGTATGGCATCGGATTCTCCTGTGCAAGCCAATTTTACCACGCATTAACAGGTGAATACAAATATCGGGGATGAAGAGGATATGAGAAATTGTAAATTAAAAATTAAAAATTAAAAATTAATGTGAATTGCTGTGTTTTTATTTTTGGGTTACACAGAGATGCACGGAGAAGACACAGAGATTCACGGAGAGTTTTAATAATTAAAAATTAATAATTAAAAATGTAAAATTTAAGATTATTGGGGTGCAATATATAGATACTTATCGAGTTTGGTCACAGTTTGGAAAGGGGCGGGAGCCCGGCTATCCTGTTTTCAATAAACAGATATGTTAACTGTCTATTTATTGTTACTGGAGATAACCTTTTGAAGAGTGAAAATTAATTAAGAATGCAATTTTTTTGTTACACGGAGATTTACAGAGCGGAAAAGAAGGGTGAATTTTTGAAATATTATCAATTTATGGTTAAACAGTGATTGTTATTCTTCCCCTCTCCAACGGGTTGTGCTTTATACACATCTTTGAAATTGTATTCAAATTTTAGCAATATTCAAAATTAACTACAATCCAACTCCAGAGTGATGAAATGGCAATTTATGCCTTGGAAAGGCATTTTAATGATTAACCCCAGGTGTCAGCCTGGGGATTAAACCATAACATTAACTGCGCCTCGGAGAGGTGCTTTCATAAAGTCGCCTTTACAAGGCTCATGTTAATAGCCGTTACTTCCCCAGGCTTACGCCTGGGGTTAATCATTATGTCGCCACTCCGTGGCTGATATATATTGAAATCGGTAGTAATCGGTTGAACTCGGTAGAAAACGTTTTTATTTCGAGAACAAGTTCAGTGACCACTTGACTTTTTTTGTATGGATTTGGTTGTTAACGGCTTAATAAAATTAATTCCATAGCCCACGGCAACGCCGCTCACCCTTATACACATCTATAAAATCATTGTATTAACAATGATTTTGACTCCGTTAGGAGTCGGATGTTTATAGAAATAGTTTCAAAATAGATATTACGACCCCAGAGTGGGTCGGATGTAAGGTGACAGCAACGATATGTTAATAAATGAAAAATTGCTGGTAATTACATCCGACCCACTCTGGGGTCGATTAGCTTATATTAATTCAAGTTCTATAAATATC
>CAZNLA010000671.1:0-2554 GCA_964573385.1 uncultured bacterium | reverse complement strand
CGCGCCTATGCCGCCGTTATCACCGCTATTATGACCGGACAGGCATACCTGACTTCCGCGGAAATCGCCTCTCGTGTTGGCACTTTCCAGGAATTTACTAAAAATCGCGAATCAATGCTGAAGGTTTTAAACAAACACCGCACAAGTGTTGACCGTATTGAACGCCTGCGCAGTCTGCGTGATATGATTAAATACGCCAAGAATGTTTGGGACCACGCCATCAAGATGGGTGAACAATACGGATATCGCAACTCGCAGGTATCATTACTGGCTCCAACCGGGACTATCGGTTTTATGATGGATTGCGACACCACCGGTATTGAACCGGATATCGCATTAGTGAAATTTAAAAAACTTGCCGGCGGTGGTATATTTAAAATAGTCAACAATACAGTGCCGGAAGCGTTGAAAGCATTAAATTATTCCGAAGCGCAGGTATCCAGTATTTTACAATACGTTGAAGCACAGGGAACCATTGAAGGCGCACCGGGATTAAAAGATGAACACCTGCCGATATTCGACTGTGCGTTTAAACCCGCTAACGGCATACGCACCATCCATTATATGGGACATCTGCGCATGATGGCGGCAGTACAACCTTTCCTTAGCGGCGCTATCAGCAAGACCGTTAATATGCCGAAAGACGTTACCGTCGAAGATATCATGGATGTATACATCGAGGGTTGGAGATTAGGGTTGAAATCCGTCGCTGTTTACCGTGATGGATGCAAACGCACACAACCTTTAAATACCAAATTGGATGAGAAGAAATTAGCCAAAGTTGCCGGCGTAGAGATAAAGATTGAACCGAAAGCAGTACGCAGACGATTACCGGAAGAAAGACAGGCTATAACCCACAAATTTAATATCGCCGGTCATGAAGGTTACATAACCGCCGGTTTATATGAAGACGGCATGCCCGGAGAAATTTTTGTTAAGATGTCAAAACAGGGTTCGGTTGTCAGTGGATTAATAGACTCATTCGCCATCGCCATCAGCATGGCACTGCAATACGGTGTACCTATGCAGACATTAATCGACAAGTTCAGCCATACCAGATTCGAACCATCCGGATGGACCGGCAACAAAGATATTCCCATGGCAAAATCAATTGTCGATTACATCTTCCGTTGGATGGCAATTAAATTCCTGCCACGCGACCAGATGTTGCAATATGTCACCACTACCGATTCAATAGTTATTGACACAGAAGAAAATGATGATTTAGCCGTGATAGGTGCAGACGAAGCCAGACAGGATGTAATTGGTCAGTTAGAAAATGACCGACCATTCGATAACCAGAGCGATGCTCCCCCATGCTCCACCTGTGGAGAAATAATGGTCAGAAGCGGTGCCTGCTACAAATGCGCAAACTGCGGGTCCACAAGTGGGTGTAGTTAGGACTGTAGGGATTAGGTGTTAGGGATTAGGTGTTAGGGATTTGGGATTTGGAGAGAGGAGTTAGGGATTGTGAATTGTGGATAGGTGTTAGGGATGCCTTGTAAAGGCATTTTAATAAGTAACCCCAGGCGTAAGTCTGGGGTTATTTTCATTATGGATGCGCGCCTCGAAAAGGTGCTGTATTTATCGGTTGCCATCGATTTTATTACCAGTTTTAACTCAGTGACCATGCATGAAAACTGAAAAATCAACCATTTCATTAAAATTAAGTATTAAATATCTTCTTACTTCTGGTGCTTTGCAATGTTACATTCGCGTTTCTGTTTTCAAGTAATGCCATACTTAACTCAATTGATTCTTCGGCTTCGTAGGTGCTCATGGTACCGATGGTAACCATGTCTATATCGCGCAGGGTGCTCCATACAAAGGCGAGACCGGTCGGAGGAAGTAATCTGCCCGCGGCCAATGGTTTAATGGTCATAACAGGATTCTTGGCGCCTTTAATAACATTGGCAATCCAGTCTGTCTCTACCTGACAAAGGAAACCGGCGGCGTTATACGGGGTTATATATGTCGCGACGTCGCAACCGCCATTATCAGCACAGGTAATAACTTCCGGAGCATGACTGCTTAACCCGGGAATCATTTCAAAATCACGGACAATCTTCAACAATTGCTGCAGGTCATCCATCAAAGTTATATTGACGCGATCAATGCGGCAGTCTGTGGTACATTGATGTGGAAAACAGAAAGTCGCTCCCATTTTTTTCGCATCATCACATGTTTGTTTCCAGTCATCAAATCCTTTACTTGCATCCCATGCCGGCGTAGTTACCCAAATAATTTTCTCACCGGTACGTTGTTCAGCAATTTGAATAGCTTCGTGCATAAACTCATTTGACATACTCATAACTGCATTACTGCCATTGCGGACAAATACTTCAAGAATGTCCGCGGCCTTTGCAGGAGAGTCAAATAATTCTTTTATAAATCGATCTTTAGCCAGACTGGTATGGCTATAACACAATATCCAGTTTGTACCGCAAATCAAACGCGGCATAGATACAACTCCACCAATGGTACGAGGGATTTTTGGCATAGAAAAAGAATCCAATGATAATTTAGACAGAAAAGATGAATCACCCAAAGACAG
>CAZNLA010000670.1:0-2579 GCA_964573385.1 uncultured bacterium | reverse complement strand
CTGCCTATGCCAGAAAAGACATTTCAAAAATTCAGGATATTCTAAATCAATGGCACGATTGCCCCGAATCTGTATCTGGCGATGGTATAGCCTTTGAATTAATTAAAATAATCAGGACAATTGCACAAGTTGAAAAGCGATTGGCGGATATTGAACTGGAAATTAATGAAGTAATGAAATCTGATCTCTATATTTTAATGAACAAGGTAAATGACGCGGATTTGGCAGATAGAGATATCCTTGCAGAAATGGCAATATCTATTGATTTCAAGATTCAAGAAGCTAAAGACGAGTTAGCAGAACTTAGAGGATAAAGAATGTCCACCGATAACAATAAAGAAAATAAAAATGGAATTGTAAAAGCTAATATTCTTGCGCTACCTAAAAACTCGTCAGGTTTAGTACGCAGAGCAATCCAGGATATTGATATTTTTGCTAATAATCCGAATTTATTAATTAAACCAATAACAAAGATTAACCCCATTGACGGCGCGGAGATGGTATGGGTTCCGAGTGGCACATTCACCATGGGTAGTCCGCATGGAGTGGGGTTTGAAAAGAAATATTATCCTGCTCATCAAGTGACACTTTCTGG
The DNA here is from genome assembly GCA_964573385.1 of uncultured bacterium. Taxonomy (GTDB): domain Bacteria; phylum Armatimonadota; class Hebobacteria; order CAIYQO01; family CAIYQO01; genus JBAXQQ01. Next base: position 1,984 of record CAZNLA010000670.1, on the reverse strand, counting down.
TTATTGGATATATAAATATGAGGTAACGGTGGTGCAGTATCGTGCGTTTTGTGATGCAACTGGACATGACTTACCAGAATTTCCAGAAGGCTTCAGTTGGGAATACAAATCAGGTTGGGATGATCCTGATCTACAACGACATCCCATAGTTAATGTCTCTTGGGATGATTGTAAGGCATATGCCGACTGGGCAGGTGCAAACCTGCCACCGAGGCGCAGTGGGAATATGCTGCCCGTGGACCAGAAGGTCACAATTACCCGTGGGGTGGAACTGCGACATCAGATGATAAGTATAATGGTTGGGATGAAACGAAATGTGCAAACTATCATAATTCTCGCAGGCAAAAGATTAGTACATGGTCGGTTGGTTCTTTTCCGGCAGGGGTAAGTTGGTGTGGTGCATATGATATAGCAGGTAATGTATGTGAGTGGTGTAATGATTGGTATAACAGTTATTCATCAAATGCGGTTACAAACCCAACCGGACTAGCATTAGGAGACTGCCGCGTGCTGCGGGGCGGTTCGTGGAACAGCGTCATCTACGACAACGTCAGCAATCGCGGCGTCTATCGCAGCGACAGCAGTCCGCTCAAATACATGTACAACTTCGTCGGTTTCCGTTGTGCTGTTTCCTCGCCAGAACCGTAATTTCACCTTTTTCCTTTAATCCTTTTCTCTCTTAAAGGCACTTTAGAAACTCGTATACTTTTTTTACAATTTTCGTGAAAAGGAAATTTTAAGTTCAAAACCGGTGTTGGCATGGAGTGTTAAAAGAGGTAAAATAAAGTTCAAAAGGATATGAAAATTTCCATGAATCAAATTGTATTATTTCAACAAAAAGAAATCCGCCGTGTTTATTTTCAAAATGAAAGGTGGTTTGTTATTAGCGATATAGTAGCGGTTTTAACAGATTCAACGAATCCATCCGATTATCTAAAGAAAATTCGCAGACGTGATATTGAATTAAATGAAACATTCAAAGGGGGGACAATTTGTCCCCCCCTTGGTATCGCTTTCGAGCCAGCAGGTGGTTTTCAGAAGTTGCAATGTTGGAATACACCAGGCATCTTGCCTGCCCTCGGTATTAATTTAAGATGAATTATCAAAATATAATATTTGTCGTAAGTTTCTTAAGTGGAGAAGTTGCAGTACTTGTTTATGATGAACATCGATCATTGAACATCTAACTTTCAACACCGAATAAATTCGTAAATTATCTGCTTATTGTTCATTCCATTGTTATTGTTACCGGGGAGCAGGCTGGAAGCCTGCGGTCCCAGTGTAAAAATAATTCCATACCCCATCAGCAACGCTGTGGGTTTGAATATCAAAATAAATTTTACGCTCTGTAGGAGCATAATTCCTATTTTTGTGACTACATAAAAACAAATTGACATCTTAATACCATAATGCTAACATTTAGTTATATTGAATAGATGATGAATAACTATAAGGATAAAATGATGACAACTGAATTGGTAAAAGCGAATATGCCGGAAGAGATTGAACTTGAAAAGAAAAAGGCATAGTTGGAACGACTTTCAGATATGCTTGCTGAAAAAGAACTTGACCTTGAAGAACTCAAACTCTCTGTGATGCACTTCCAACATCTTTATTTTTCAAAAGTTGGTTGTAAATATGCTGAACTTGACGAAATTCTGGCGCAAATTGCGGAGTTAAAAGCAAGCAAAGAACCCCATAATGAAGAATTGCATGAAGATGCCAGTAAAGCCCGAACCCAGGCTAATGAGGCAGCGGATGAGTTCGAAAGCATATTAGACAGCGAACCGGAAGAAACAAAGTTAAATGCTGAAGAATCAGAAAATGCCAAGAAGTTATACCGAAAAATAGCATTTCTTATTCATCCCGACAAGGCAACCGACGAAAAATCCCGTCTTCTTCGAACCCGTTTAATGGCAGAATTAAACGCTGCCTATGCCAGAAAAGACATTTCAAAAATTCAGGATATTCTAAATCAATGGCA
>CAZNLA010000669.1:0-2592 GCA_964573385.1 uncultured bacterium | reverse complement strand
TGGGATTGTGCTGCGTGAGCCTTCTGTTATCGCGATTGAGACAGCGGGTGGCGCGGTGCGTGCTGTCGGCGAGGAAGCAAAGCGGATGGTAGGCAGGACGCCGGAAGGGTTGAAAACTGTCAGTCCATTGGTGAACGGAGTAATTGCCGATATTGACGCCGCAGAACAGATGCTGACGCAATTTATGAACAAATTATACCGCCGCCGTCCATTTGTGCATCCTAATATGGTAATCGGTGTGCCATCAAATGTTTCTGAAGTTGAATGCCGGGCAGTACAGGATGCCGCCAGGGCAGCAGGAGCACGTGAGGCATGGGTAATCGAGGAATCATTGGGTGCGGCAATTGGTGCTGGATTATTGATTAATGAAGTTAATGGCAATATGGTGGTGGATATTGGCGCCGGTGCAACAAAGATAGCATTGATAGCCCTGGGTGATGTAGTATTATCACACGGAGTCAGGGTGGCGGGAAATGAGATTAACGAGGCGATAATTACCCATTTGCGGCGTGAACATAATTTGCAAATTGGCGAACAAATGGCTGAGATGATTAAAATATCCATCGGTTCGGTATGGCCCATGCAACGGGAAACAGAATGTATGGCGCGTGGACGCGATTTGCCCAGTGGTATGCCAGCACAAACCACCGTAAAAAGTGGCGAGATAAGAGAAGCCATTGGAGAACCGGTGATGAATATTGTAGACGCGGTAAAGAAATCATTGGAAGAAACCCCACCGGAACTATCCGCCGATTTGGTTGAGCATGGAATAATATTAACCGGTGGCGGAGCATTATTACGGGGGATGGATAGCCTGATAAAACATGTAACCGGTATGCCGGTACGCGTTGTTGATGACCCAATGAGTTGTGTTGTAAATGGTATTGCGGCAATTTTGCAACAAGGCGACGCCGTAAGATATTCTTACCAACAGAAAATATTACATGGAGAGTAGAAGTAATTACGAATTACTAATTACTAATTACGAATTAGGTTGTTAGTAATAAATCCGTATATAAAAAGTCAGGATTTTATAAAGGTCACTTCGACAGGCACAGTGACCGTAATTACTACCGGTCACTGAGCTTGTCGAAGTGACCACATCTGAAAACTGAACACTGAAAACTTGTTATCCTATGGGGTGGGGGTTTGTTTATGGTTAATTCATTTGAAAAGAATCATCTTCGCGAATTAGCATATCATTATGCTGAAGTTGCTCTTAGCGATGAGCAGAAGAGAATCCGTACATTATGGCGTATGCATAACAGTCTTAAAGAAACAGAAATCCCCATTTATATTCGCGCAATTCCATTTCATGAAGACAAAGATTATCCCCAATTAAAATGCACTGATCCTTTTTTACAGCAATTTGAAAGTTGGCTGGTAGAAATGCTGTATCGTTCACAGGTGGGTGATGATTACACGTTTGATCCATTTTTCACTGTACAGGCACAACATGTTTTGCCGGGGAATGATGTATGGGGATTGCCGATAAAATATAGTCATAAAGAAGCAGGTGGGTCATTTGTATGGGAAGCACCATTAAAAGAACTTAATGACATTGATAAATTAGTGGTCCCACGACATGAAATAGACGAGATTGAAACCGCTGAAAGATACGAAATTATTGCCGGGATTGTGGATGGTATACTGCCGGTTGTAGTGGAAAGACGACCAGCATGGTTTAACTGGCACGGTGATATTTCAACAGATATTGCTAAGTTGCGCGGATTAGAACAGATTATGTGGGATATGTTGGATGAACCGGAATGGTTGCATAAATTGCTGAAGTTTATGAGTGATGGTATTTTAAAGAGCCATAATGAGGCAGAAGCTAATGGTGATTGGCGGTTAACTTCCGGATACAACCAGGCAATGACATACGCGGAAGAGTTACCGGACCCATCCGCAGATGAATTGCCGGTTAATAGAAAAGATTTATGGTGTTTTATGCCCGCACAGGAATATACATTAGTTTCACCGGATATGCATGAAGAGTTTTTATTGCAGTACCAGTTGCCGATTATGCAAAAATTTGGTTTGGTAGCATATGGTTGCTGCGAAGATTTAACCGAAAAGATTAATATGTTGCGAAAAATACCGAATCTGCGCAGAATTGCCGTTGCCCCCTGTGCGAATGTAGCTAAATGTGCTGAACAAATTGGACGTGATTACGTTTTTTCTTACCGGCCAAATCCATCACAAACAGTATGTTGTGGTTTTGATGCGGAGAATCTATATGATAAACTATTCGCCGACCTTACCGCGTGTAAAGATACAATATGCGACATTACATTAAAAGATGTCGAAACGGTGGAGTATCACCCGGAAAGAATAAAACAGTTTGTTCAAATAGCAAGAAAAGCGATAGCCAGAGTGCAGGGAAGTTGATAAACTTTATTAGACCTTTTAGGCCGTTAGCACCTAAATTCGTACAAAAAAGTTAGGATTTCTGACTGAACCTTTATAAAGGTCACTTCGACAAGCTCAGTGACCGTGATTTCAACCGGTCACTGAGCCTGTCGAAGTGACCTCGTCTGAAAACCGAAAACGTGCGCCAAGAGAAACTTGGTGGTTTTAGTCGGTGAAAGT
>CAZNLA010000668.1:0-2599 GCA_964573385.1 uncultured bacterium | reverse complement strand
CTGACATTGCACAACCATTCCTGTCGGTAAATGGATTAACCGTACAGCAGTTTCATTTTTCTGTACATTTTGGCCACCTGCGCCTTGTGATAAACATGTTTCCATCTTTACTTCTCTTTCATCCAGTTGAACATCAACCTCGTCTGCCTCTGGCATGATTGCTACTGTTGCTGTTGAGGTGTGAATACGTCCGGATGATTCGGTAACAGGTACACGTTGTACACGGTGCACACCGGATTCAAATTTGAAAACGCCATATACTAAATCGCCGGTTATGCTGAATATTACTTCTTTAAATCCACCAATACCTTGCTCGCTTGCGCTTAACATTTCTACCCGCCATCCTTTTGCGTCTGCGTATCTTGAATACATTCTGAATAAATCACCGGCAAATAATGATGCTTCATCACCACCTGCGCCTGCTCTTATTTCTATTATGATATTTCTGTCTTCATATGGGTCGACAGGCATAAGTTGAATTGCTAAATCACGTTCAATTTTATTTTTTTGTATATTAAGGTCATCCATTTCTGCTTCGGCTAACTCGCGTAGTTCTTTATCGTTTTCATCGCGAAGCATATTTTTTGTATCATCAATTTGTGATTCAACACTTTTTAAAGCACGAAAATTTGTTACAATTTTATCAAGATATGAATATTGCTTTGATAAATCGCGCATTTTATGCTGGTCTGAAACTATTTCTGGATTTGATAGTTCTGCGCCTATTTGTTCAAAAGTCGCTTCTAATTCTTCCAAATGTTCTCGCATTAATTATTCTCCAATTTAATTTTTATCTCGTTTTTGTATTAACACTGCCAAAAGGATAATAATACCTTTTAGCATTCCCTGCAACTCGGCTTGAATATTTGCCAGGTTGATGAGGTTATTAAGTATACCAATTATTAGCACACCAACAAATGTCCCGATTATAAGCCCGCGTCCACCCGTCATGCTAATGCCACCAATTACTGCTGCCGCAATTGCTTCTAATTCATAATTTACGCCCGAAGATGTGGATGAAATTGAACTCAACCGTGATGATTCAATGACAGATGCTATTGCTGTGAGAACTCCACAAACAATATAAACAGATATTTTAATACCAATAACCGGAATTGCTGAAAGATTCGCAGCCTTTTCGTTGCTTCCTATAGCATATATATAACGTCCGAATGGTGTCCAAACCATTATAAGAATTATAAGAAAAGTAAGCAAGAAGAATATATAAACAGGGAAGGGGATGCCCGCATAGGATGAGTTTGATATTAATTGAAACTCTTTAATCTTTCCGGTTATCGAACCGCTATTATTTATATATTGTGTTAAAGACCTGAAAATTGTCATTGCGCTTAAGGTAACAATAAATGGTGCTATTTTAGTACGTGCTATGAAAAAGCCATTTATTAATCCAATTATTGCTCCGGTAGCAATGCCTGCAATAATTGCTAATAATATATTTTCTGTTTTATTTAAGGTATATAAAATTACTGTTCCGGTAAAAGCTAATACTGCGCCAACTGACAGATCAATACCACCACTTATAATAACCATAGACATCCCTAACGAAATTATACCAATTGTTGAAACCTGATAAAGAATATTAATCAGGTTTTGAGAGGATAGAAAATCATCTGTCTTAATTATTGCAATAGATGATACAACTAAAAAAGAAATTACAAAGCTATAATTTGTCCAAAACTTTCTGGCTTTTTCAAATAGTTCCATTGACATACTTCATAATCTCCGCTTCATTTGTTTCTTTTGTTTGTAATTCTTTTATTATTCTGCCATTTTCCATACAAAATATTCTGTTACATACTCTTAGTAATTCTGGAATATCAGATGATGAAATAATGACTGAGGTATTATTTCGTGATAAATTTAAGATTAAGTTATAAATATCAGACTTAGCACCGATATCAACTCCCTGGGTTGGATTATCCATAATTATTAAATCCGCATTCGTTTCAAGCCATCTTGATAATATGATTTTCTGCTGATTTCCTCCACTAAGTTCTGTGACAGGCATTTTCATATTGTTACACTTTATTGACAAAGTTTTACGGTGATCAGCAAAGTTTGTTATCTCTTTTTTAAAATTAATTATATTAAAAGTAGAGATTTTATTTAAAGATGAAACAGAAAAGTTATGTAATACCGTCATATTCGGAATTATTGCATTTTCTTTTCTATTCCTTGGAATCATCCCAATTTTATTTTTCTTGGCAATTAGTGGATTCCTCATTCGGACAATTTTATTGTTAATTTTTATAGAACCGGATTTATAATTATTTAATCCAAAGAGAGTATCCAGTAGTTCGTTTCTACCATCTCCGGATAATCCTGTGAATCCTACAATTTCGCCTTTTTTCACTGTGAATGATATATTTTGAAAATGATTTTTTAACGCAAGATCTTTAATTTCAATAAAATTATGGTTATTTAAAATATCGTGATTGGCATTTACAGTATTTATTCCTTCACCAATCATTAAATTAACGATATCATCTTCTTTTATGTCAGTTATTTTTCCGGTTCCGGCCAATTCTCCGTTTCTTAACACTGTAAATGTGTGGCATAATTCCATGACTTCTTTTAG
>CAZNLA010000667.1:0-2600 GCA_964573385.1 uncultured bacterium | reverse complement strand
GTTTAAGACGTTCAAGATTCTCATGGTAACGAGCCTGACCGGAATACCATTCCGGTTTATCTGGTGTCATATTGGCGAAATCATCCGGTGCCCAGAAAAACTTTTCAAAAGTGTTAATATAGTTATCGCGATAATTATCGACACTGCGTTCTATACCGGCAAAATCTTTTACATGCTCCGCAGTCCATGCCACCGGGTGACCACCTGCTATACCGACCCGCCATACATTACCAGCACTGCTGAAACAGTCACCACCGGTGGCTAACACCTTGCCATCCGCCAGCAATTCCACATTCATTGATTGACCATACATCACAATATCTTTCGCTTCCCAGGTAAAAACAATCACTTGGGAACTATTGGGTGTCATGGCAACATCTTTGGTCTGTATGCCTACTTTATTGTCCAATCCCTGTTCTAACCAGACGCGAACCTGTACGGCTTTTGCCTCTTTTGTCGGATTAGAAATAGTAACCGCGCCATTTACTTTTTCACCTGTCAGGTAAAAAAGTTTGTCAGGACGGGCATCCGCCAACATAACATCTGTTTCTGAGATATTGCTGACGCGGGTGTTTTTCTTAATCACCTTCGGGTCAATCGCATCCTGGGCGTAAATATGCAAAACCATCATCCCCAGAACCAGTACAATTCCCATTAACCGGAACACACGAAACATCTGTTTCATTTTTTCTCCCCTTCAATATATCTTTAAATAAGATTATCAAATAATTCGTTATTTTTGACACACCATTATTAGGAACGTTCCATGTTAAAGCTACTAATTATTATAAAAACAAAAAAATCATTTGTCCGGGATACTGTTAAACCATATTCCTGATAAAATAGTCAGTCAGGATAACTATTGTAGAATTTTGAGTTAAAAAACTGGCAATAAAAGATTTTAACCATCATATAAAATATCAACGTATATAAAATGGCTACAACCCTTCATAAAATCATTTTCATCCACAGCATCTCTTATATTTTTCTCCACTGCCACATGGACAGGGGTCGTTACGGCCGACTTTTGGGGCAACAACAACCGGAGTTTTGGAACTAATTGTAAAAGGGTCATTTATAATATCATCTGAATCTATAATATCATCCCACTCAGTATCATTCTCTTTAAAACATCCCCAAAAATCCATTTCATTAGCAGTGTCACGAATAAAATTATATTGATCATTTTTCATAAACTCTTTCAATACTATCTCTTCACCTTCATCAATAATATCTTTTACTTCATCAATATCCCCCATAAAACATATATCAACCAACTCATCATCAAATGCCTGTTCTATTTCCGGTAATAAATCCTGTGCACATAAATCACAACAAACAGAAACCATAAATGTCCATAAAAAATTAGACTCCCGCTTGATTTTACCATTGAACAGTTCTTTAATATATCCCAATACCTCTTCACGCAATATCACTTCTTCTTTGACAAGAACAACTAACGCTGACAATGCGGCACTTCGGACATCCTCATTATTCTCTTCATCTTCAATTATCTGCTTAATATTACTGGTATCACCATTACAGGTAGAAGCAAACATCCTGCCCAGGTCATCATAGATAATACAACCAGTGGTAAAATTAACAAGCTTTTTATCTTTGCTAAAGAAATTAATCAATAACGGAAAAGCACGCGGTTCGCGAAATTGTGATAACAGGTACATGGCAAAAGCATGAGCCATGTAATTTTCCTGTGGTGCTATTATCTCAAGGTTTTCTGCATCTTCAGCAAGAATACGCAACAACTCCGGCGTAATAGCTTCTTGCTGAGCAATAGCCCCTTCAACTGCTTCATATGGAAACTTGCCGTCAGTATCTTTAAAAGCATCAAGTATCTCTGGAATAATCATTTTAATTTTACCACCTCATTAATTATGTTTTTTATGAAGCATCAGCATTTAAATTGCATATCAATTATATAACTCAAAACTTTCGCTTTTAAGTTTAAAAAGTTCGTTTCGACAGGTTCAGTGACCATTAGCGAAACTCTTGTAACTTTAACAAAATAATACTTATGGCAGAGCAGAATGTCAATGGTGTAATCCTGATGGGAGAAACACCTTCCTTGCTTCGCCACTTAGTATTAATAACTCTTCTTTCGCGTTCTCTGCGTTTCTTTTGCGGTGAATATCATATAATTAGTTTATACCAATAATATTCAATCCACCACCACTATTGTCAATTAAAAAATAATAAGATATGATTGTATCAGTTAACAAGGGGTTATTATGAAAACTGATAGTAGTCATATATCGAAAATACGGGTTATATCAAATACTCACTGGGATCGAGAGTTTCGATGGTCATTTGAGAAAACAAGACGAAAATTATTAACGATGCTGGATACCACATTAGATATTCTGGAGTCTGACCCGGCATACCATTCCTTTACACTGGATGGTCATGCAATATTAATAGATGATTATCTGGAGATGCGTCCGGAACGCATTGAGCAGGTAAAGAAATTTATCCAGAATGGCAGGTTAATTGCCGGACCATATTACACATTGGCAGAAGAATTCTCCATAGGTCATGAGATCGGAAGAGCACACGTCTGAACTCCAGTCACATTCAGAAATCTC
>CAZNLA010000666.1:0-2605 GCA_964573385.1 uncultured bacterium | reverse complement strand
TAAGCAAAAGTTTCATTATCGCCATTTGTGCGAAACACATATTCTGCTGTCCCATTGTGGTGTCGATTTTATTAACATAGGCAGTCAGGATATTTACATCCTTTTCTGCTTATCAATATTAATTAATTTTTGGAGGCATAAATATGCCGATAGAATTACATGTTTCACCAGGTGGTGATGATATTAACGTCGGTGCGTTGAATGCTCCGTTTGCGACGTTGCAGGGTGCGCTGAATTATATGCGCGAAAACTCTGCTGATGGTGGCACAGTTACTCTGCATGCCGGCACCTATTGTCTTAACGAACCGGTGGTGCTGGATGAGAAAGACAGTGGTGTGATAATTCGTGCCGGTGCTGGTGAAGATGTCTGTATTACCGGCGGATGCCGGGTGAATGACGAATATTTCGCACCGGTGACTGACCCGGCAATCCTGGCGAGACTGGGGCAGGACGCGCGCGAAAACGTTTTGCAGGTTGATTTAAAGCAATTGGGTATCACCGATTTTGGTGCGTTTTCTTCGCGTGGTTTTAGCCGAAGGACCAAAGCTGCCCACATGGAACTGTTTTTTAATGATATGCCGATGACAGTGGCGCAATGGCCAAATGCCGGTGAGTTTACCACCATCACCGGATATACCAAACCGATGAGTAGCGAATGGAAAACAGAGTCCGGCGATTTAACCGGCGGTTTCACTTATGCCGGAGACCGTCCGAAAAGTTGGGCACCGTCAGACGACATCTGGGTTCATGGCTATTGGGCATATGACTGGGCAAATTCGTATGAACATGTTAAAAAATTAGACGCGGAAAATTGCGTGGTTGAGGCTGATGACGGGATCTATTATTACAATAAAGGTCAGCGATTTTATTTTCTTAATGTGTTGGAAGAGTTGAACCAACCTGGTGAATATTATATCGATACCGCCAGCGGAATCCTTTATTTTTGGCCACCAGCGGAATTGAAAGGCGCGAATATTCTGATATCCGGCATGACAGATTCATTAATAACGGTGAATAACGCCGCCGATGTTGAACTGCGAAACCTGATAATAGAAGGTGGACGTGGCACCGGCATTACCGTTAACAACGGTAGTAATATGTTGATTTCCGGATGCACTATCCGCAACATGGGTAACTGGGCGATTTCCGTTAATGGCGGGGTAGGACATGCCGTGGCCGGGTGCGATATTTATGGCACCGGGGACGGTGGAATCAGCATTATTGGCGGTAGCCGTAAGACCCTGAAACCATGCAATCACAAAGTACAGAATAACCACATTCACCATTTTGCCCGGTGGAGCAGGTGCTATTGCGCGGGTGTAAATACCAGTGGTGTTGGCATTAGTATTACCAATAATCTTATTCACGACGCGCCGCATAACGCGATTCTGTTTTGGGGCAATGAGTTCACCATTGAAAATAACGAGATTTACCGTGTTTGTCTGGAAACCGGCGATGCTGGCGCAATTTATACCGGTCGCGATTACACCTACCGTGGCAATGTCATTCGGCGCAATTTTGTTCACCACATGGGCGGTGTCGGTATGGGCAGTATGGCGATATACATGGATGACTGCGTAAGCGGAACTCATATTGCAGAAAATATATTGCAGGATTGCATGTATGGCATTATGCTGGGTGGCGGTCGCGATTATATGATAGAAAACAATGTTTTTGTTGATTGCCACCCCGCCATTGCCCCTGATGCCCGCGGTATTGATACCAACCCGGTATGGCAGAATATGGTTAATAACACCATGCGGGAAAGTTGTGAAGCAGTGAATTACCTGCAACCACCATACAGCGAACGATACCCGGAAATAGGCGATGTCGAGAAATATTTCATCGCCGGCAACGGTGTACCGCCGGAAAATAATTTCATCGAACGCAATATATGCAGTGGCGGTGTATGGATTGGCGACGAATGGCATAAAGATAATTGCGAAAAAGCGGCATATAAAGATAATCTGGTCAGCGATACCCCCGATTTTACCGATCCGGATTTTGGGATATTTTCTCTTTGTGATGAATCGCCGGCATTTGCTGCGGGTTTTCAACAGATTGATATTGAAAAAATCGGCCTGCAAATAGATGAAAACCGTAAAAACATCCCGCCACATATCCGCACTTCATTAAAATTAATCACCGAACAACCCGCCATCGGCGAACCGGTGAAGTTGCAGTTAAAATTGCGTAATGACGGCGCTGACGCAGCATTTGGCACGGTATTTATTGATGGGTATGAACGGTTTAAATATGCTTTAAGACCAGAGGAAATACAAAATTACGAAATAGTAGTAATTCCGGAAAAAGAGATATTGACAGTAAATGTATATTCACCGGACAGTTATATGCACCCGGCAAAGATTTTAATTAAAAATTGAAAATGCAAAATGAAAAATTATTGTAGAGACGCAAGATTTTGCGTCTGTACAATCTGCACTGATGTTTTCATGTGTGGAGATTTGTGGTTTTCCCGTAGAGACGCAAGATTTTGCGTCTGTACAATCTGCACTGATGTTTTTATGTGTGGAGATTTGTGGTTTTCCCGTAGAGACGCAAGATTGAAACTGTCTCAAAATTATAAATTAGTTATTATTATTCT
>CAZNLA010000665.1:0-2630 GCA_964573385.1 uncultured bacterium | reverse complement strand
GGCTCAGCGACCGGTCACTGAGCCTGTCGAAGTGACCTTAAGCGAAAGTCCTGATAATGTAGATTTTGAGGCTATTTTTTCATCAGTCAAGGTGTTTTTTTTACACTTTATCTGAATTGTTAAACGTAAAATGAACTACGCTGAATGGTATAAAAAGAGTCCAAAAGATGCTTTGAAATGACCATTTCGATAAGCCTGGTGACCGATACAGAACCTATCGAAGTGACATTATACGAAAGTCCTGATAAGTAAAGTTTCTATAAATGCCGGCAGGCTTATCTCTCCCATTTGCACATTTATAGTCACTACGTATCTGCCTACGGGTAAATCTTCAGGGATATGTATGGTTATGGGTATTGCCGTTTCCACCTTCGGTTGTACCACTGCGGTTACAGACTCGTTTTCTTGCCATCCGCAACGCGCATTTGCCTGTACAGTTACAGTTTGTGGTATATTGGAATGGTTTGTAATTATCACATTAACTGCTGTTTTATCCCCAGGTTGAATATCCTGTTCATATGGGTGGCACCTAGCCCAAAAGTCGTCAGTGGCAAAGTTAGGGTGCTGCCATGGGAATAAATCACTGTATAGTTTTTCCCTAACCGCCAGGTTATCGCGCATACGTTGGTATTCATCAGCAGAAAAGTTAAAACCACCGTCAACATGGGGATTAAACAGTAAATCTGGTTGTAATTTTTGTAATAATGAAATGCAAAAATCAAACCCGACATCAGTACCAAGAAAGTTGCGGTTGTGTGCGCAATAATCGTCCATTCCTGCCAACGCGAATGAATCACCGACGAAAAACATCCGCGGTCCGTCAGTGCTTTCTACCATTAATCCGTCATGGTATAGGGTTTGCCCTGGAAAATTATATGCTGTCAACCTAAATTCGTGCCACTGCCAACTTTCGCCGTTACCGGTACGGCAATCTACCCGTGCCACATTAGGTGAAATACATGGTAATCGCCAGGCACGTGGGTCAGCAATTACATCGGCAACTGCCGGGTCGGCATATAACGGACAAATAAAAATATCCTGAAAATCCGGAATAGTATCAACATGGTCATCATGCATATGGGTAATCCATAATCCTTCCACCGCGTTTATTTCTCCAGTTGCCATCATACGTTGCAATTCGCTGATAATCCGTGGCGTGCCGCAATCCATCACAAACGCCGCGCCGGTATTGCTTATTAATATCCATGATGTGTCGATATGCCGCAGGCATGCAGGTGCAGGTTGTGATTCACGGATTGGCAGATATTCCGTTTTATTTTCGAATTTATCGGGAAAATACGACCGGATGGTATTAACCGATATATAGTTCTCCCATGCCGTGTCCAGTCTTTCCGCCAGTAAATCAACCGCAAACTTTGGGTTAGTTATAATAACTCCATGGGTCGGTACCAGTATATCCGGTGCGTATTCCAAAACCCGTCGCAGACTGGCAATCAATTCATCTTTTCCACGCAGAAAAGAATGGTAATCCCAAATATTTTCATCACCATGTTGCAGGCTTAACAATTCCCAAATCTGTCCCGCGTTATATATCAAATCACCGGTGAATGCAATCCGCATGTCGTCAACCTGTACCAGATAACTCATACTACCGTCGGTGTGACCCGGGGTAGATATTGCGGTTATTTTTGCCGAACCCCATTCTATAACTTCGCCATCATTTAATCCGCGGTCAACCCTGATATTTTCTGATGCAACCAAATGACTGGGACGATAATTATACAAATGCCAGCGATTCTTCAAATCATTCCAGAAAGAATCGGCATTTTCAATCAGGTGTTTTTCTGCCTGTGGTGTCAAAACTGACACACCATCTAAATTACCGATATCGTAAAACCCGTCACGGTGGTAATGAGTAAGCAAAACAGTGTTAACCTGGCTAATATTGTCTGCTTTTGTAGTACCTGCGCCACAATCTATCAGTAAAACACCAAAATCATCATCGATAATTATTCCGGTGTTTGTCGGGTTTTGAAGTACAGAAATGTGTTTGGAAATTGAAATCTTTTTTTGCATAATAATCTCCGGATTATTTTTAGCTATTGGTTGTATGACCGGTTTATTTAAAAATAGTTTCTTAACAAAAGGTTTGGTTATTAAAATAAAAATAATCCCGTAATAGATAATAATAACTATAGAAAAAAAAGTTCCATAAAATGCAATAACTGGTGATATATCATCAACATGTATAGTGACAAACGATGATATGGTTACGAATAATGAAAATATAATCAGAGGTAATGGTCCTATAATCGCACACCACCATGCTGCAGTAATTCTGAATAACAATCCTATACCTGTTAACAGGTGATATATCGCAAGTGAAGCTATAATACAAATAAAAAGGAAAGTCTTATTAGCGTTGGCAGAGATATAAAAAATTGAGATTGGTAATATATACATGATTGCCGCGATGATTAAAATAGTCGGAGTTTTCTGTTTTCCAGTATTAATATTATTCACTCTACTTCCTCTTACTTTGTCATATTTTACCATTTTATTATCAGAAAAACCAGTTAATCATATAGTTAGCATTTATCCGGTTAACATTTTGGTAAGTATTCGGTAAACCCCATCCCACCAATTCATTATATGCCCATCATTTAGTT
>CAZNLA010000664.1:0-2633 GCA_964573385.1 uncultured bacterium | reverse complement strand
GCTGGAAAACGAAGTTACGACCCCGATGGAAGGCTGCATTTTCGCATCATCCAATGTTGACAGACTTAATCCGGTGCTCTTGAGCGAAACGACCATACATTTCACTAACCATTGGGGAAAGTATCACTAATACTTTCCTCAATCTTTCATCCCCTACCCCGCCAGATAACATTCATTTCGCAATTCTCACAGTCGAACTTTAATTCCAATATTTCATAATTCTCATCACGCAGAAATAGTTTTTTAGCGGGACTGCCATTTTTCAAACATAAATTAAACTCTTTGCGCAAACAATATCTGGTGCGCATTACATGGCAATTATGCAAATCTACCCCGGATTCTGCCGCGTCACCAATATTTATTACCCCATGACGCAAATAAAACTCGCGCGCCTTACTGTTTAATACATTGCCACGATAATCTATTGATGTTACCGGGTATGGGGTATCATTTGCTTTAAAGGTAACCTTCATACATGGGTAATTTTTCATACGCGTATCACGCAATTTATCTAAAACATCGCGCCGTAAACTGTTTATTTGCGCAATCTTCATAAATGGTATCGCGGTTAATCCATCAATATTAACCACACAATTAAATATGGTGTCTCCGCTTTTTGCGAATGATTGTAATAATATATTTTTCGCATTTTCAATATTATTTGCTAATTCTGTAAACTCATTTTTAATCTCTGCAATATTACCTTCTTCATCGCAAGCCCTGATTAATAAAACGTTATCATCACTGGAAACATTTATTGTCGCGTCTATTTTTCTAACAGTGTCGGATTTTTCTATTTCATTACTAAACTTAATATCAAAATTTCGATATACATCTGAATTCAGTTTTAATGTTTCTAAATTTTTAAGTTTTAACCGGTATTTTATTGAGTCTGGCAAATCTCCATTGCTTTTATCAATATATACGTTATTTATAAATCCCCCGGTCAAATCACCATTTACATCAAACCAACTTAATCCATCACCGTTTTGCAGATGCTGGTCAGTGGTAATATATAATTCGTTCCTTATTATATTTTCGGCTTTGCCGATAAGTTCACCACGGTTTTTAGGAGTTTTAATGCCACCGACTTTATTACCGGCACCATCAATAAAATATTCTGTGTATTCGCGATTGAATGTCTTATTTAAATCCGGTGTAAAATCAATAAAAGATTTACCTGTTGACGCCTTTGCCCAACCACGTTTTTTTATTTCAATATCCAGCAATGCACGGTATGCTGATACAACATTTGCTATATAGCTACTATCTTTCAACCGGCCTTCAATTTTAAATGAAGTTATTCCGGCATCCAGCAAATCAGATAATCGATTAGAAAGATTTAAATCACGGGGAGACAGCAGATGTTTGGCTGCCAGCAATACATTCCCTCTTTCATCAATCAATTCGTATTTCTTGCGGCATGGTTGGGCGCACACGCCTCGATTCCCGCTGCGACCACCAAGGACGTGACTCAAATAACATTGCCCGCTATAACAAACGCAAAGGGCACCATGTACAAATGCTTCCAACTCTATTTCTGGTGCGCCTTTCGCTATTTTACTAATTTCTTTCAGTGATAACTCACGTGCCAGGATTGCTCTTTTAAAACCTGTCTCCTGGAGAAACTTTACCTTCTCCGTGGTATTGTTATGCATCTGGGTACTGGCTATTATCGGTAGTGGCGGCAAATCGCATTCCAGCAATCCTACGTCCTGTATTATCACACCATCTACACCGGCAGCATACAGCTCATGAATTAATACTACAGCACCTGCCAGTTCATTATCGTGCAGAATAGTGTTAACTGCCGCATATACCTTTGCGCTGTACTGATGTGCATAGTCGGCTAATTGTTTAATATCATCAACAGAATTTCCGGCAGCAGAACGCGCGCTAAATTTTGCAGCGCCGATATATACCGCATCCGCGCCACAGGTAATTGCTAATTTTCCACACTCCAGGTCTTTCGCCGGGGCAAGCAGTTCTATCTTTCTTACCATGTTACTAACCCGCGTGCTGTAATATCAGGAAATATCTTATTTATCAAAATAGCAGATAACATCTTTTCATCACCATCAACCCCAAACCATATCAATTCCTCAATTTCCATCGAAGCAGTCAATTCACCGGTTAATTGTCCGGAATACAGGGTAATCTGTAGCGTCTTTACCGGCGCGTCACCATCAACCGCCGCGATATCCTGATAAACGCCAATCTGCTCAACACTGCCTAAAACAGCATCAGTACCCAGTTCCTCGGTAATTTCACGCTGCAAACATTCCAGCGCGCTCTCCCCCACTTCTATCCTGCCACCCGGCAAAATCAACTTAGACAACCCGCGCTTTTTACACAACAAAACTTTATTTTGCTCAATTACAAGAAGAGCAATTTTAACTATATCTGTCATGGGTTAATTATATAACTTTCCGCGATGTGATAGTAGATTATATTTATCAGGTTTTATTTTACAGGTAAATTTTTATCTGAAGTTTCATAACATATCAATGAATACAGGACTGGTACTTATTATTTTTTTCGTGCCTTTCGTGTATTTCGTGGTTAATAAATAATAAAAACCAAATAAAAAAACGGTGCAGTTTCCTGCACCGTTGGATTTATGTGGCGGAACC
>CAZNLA010000663.1:0-2642 GCA_964573385.1 uncultured bacterium | reverse complement strand
ATGCATTGCTCCAAGCCGGAAGATTCGTTGACCAGGCAATGTTTTTCTCTTTGCTCCAGTCGGTTGGAACATCGGCAGTTGGGTAGGTGCTGGTACCATCCATACGGAAACCAATAGAAAATGCCGTAATTACGGCAAAAAGTGGGAAAAATGATAAATATTTCATAGAAACTCCAAAGATTTTTATATATAATACACTTTAGCAGGCAGAAAGTTACGTAAAACTGCTATATTTGTATTAAATGAGGTGTTTAATGATGAAAATAAAAGAGATAATTAATATAATTGATGATTTTGCTCCTTTTAGTCTGGCAGAAAACTGGGACAATTGTGGTTTATTAATTGGCAATAAAAATGAAAAAGTTAAATCTATAATTACATCACTTGATGTTACGAATGATGTGATTGATTTTGCTATATCTAAAAACGCAAATTTAATTGTTTCACATCATCCATTATTATTTTCTGCCATAAAAGAAATCGGTGATGATAATGGGGTAGGAAGCTTAATTATAAAATTAATAAAAAATGATATTAATATCATTGCCGTTCACACTAATTTAGATAAATCTGTTAATGGTCTTAATCAATATCTGGCAGAGAAATTAGAGTTAATAAATATAAAGCCATTGATTCCCCATGTTGTTACACCTTATGTAAAGATAATAATTTATGTCCCAAAAGATTCCGCTGAAAAGGTACGCAATGCTATTTGTGACGCAGGTGCAGGCCACATAGGAAATTATTCATGCTGTACTTTTTCATCCGAAGGTGTCGGTACATTTATGCCGGGTGACAATACTCAACCATATATTGGTACAACAGGACAACTTGAAAAAGTAAATGAAGTAAAAATAGAATCGATTATCAATAGAAATAATATAGAAAATCTGTTATCAGTTATTAAATCAGTGCACCCATATGAGGAAGTCGCTTATGATATTATTCCGTTGGCAAACACCATTAAAACAGGTGGATTAGGCAGAATCGGTAAATTAAAAAATGCTGTTAAATTGGCAGATTTTGCTGAAACAGTTTCAGAACTATTGAAATATAATGTTAATGTTTGCGGTGACAGAGATAAAATTATAAAGAAAGTAGCATTATGCACAGGTGCAGGTGGTGATTTATGGGAAAAGGCTGTAAATGCTGATGTCGATTTGTTTATAACTGGTGAAGTAAAACACCACCAGTATTTATTAGCAAAACAATCTGATTTAGCAATTATTGATGCCGGTCATTACCCAACAGAAATATTTGCGGCAGAGATACTTAAATATGAAATTGGCAAAAAAGCCGTTAATACAGATATTTTTGTCGCGTCCGAGAGTTTGCCATTCTGGCAAAAAAAATAGTTGTATAAATTTGGAACATTGTAACGTTATTTGATGTCTTTACGTATATAGGTAAATTAACCTGACAAAGGAGACAAAATGCGTTACATTACTTCAACCCTAATGTTGGTACTAGTATCTTTAATTTTTAGTGTGATGGCACAAAAACCGGTTGCGAAAAAAGAATTGGAACCTGTAAAGGAAAATCCGAAACATGAAACTGTAACTACAACAACTGTAAAACCAGTCATCGAGGCTGTATTTGTATTAGACACTACATCAAGTATGAGCGATTTGATTCAAGGTGCAAAAGATAAAATATGGTCAATCGCCAGTACTCTTGTAACCGGGAAACCATCGCCGGATATAAAAATTGGTTTAGTCGCGTATCGCGATAAAGGTGATGAATATATAATAAAATCAACACCATTATCAGATGACATAGACGCGGTTTACTCTGATTTAATGAAGTACCAGGCTGTTGGTGGTGGTGATGGACCGGAAAGTGTAAATGAGGCATTAAATGTCGCCGTTACTAATATTAAATGGACAAATAATAACGCTTACAAGGTAATATTTCTTGTCGGAGATTATCCGCCACACATGGATTACAAAGACGATGTGAAATATAAGGATAGTTGTAAAAAGGCCGCGGAAGCAGGAATCATTATAAATACAATTCAATGTGGCATTGAAAAAACAACGACTCCTATCTGGCAGGAAATAGCACGATTATCTGAAGGAAATTTCTTTCAAATTTCACAGGATGGTGGTACTAAGGTTATTGAAACCCCATATGACAAAGATATGTTGAAATTATCTGAAGAATTAGATGGAACCAGGTTAGCATATGGTACAAAAGAACAACAATATCTGGGCGGTGCCCAAATGATGAACGCAGCTGGTATTAGAAACTCAGCATCTGTAGCATCAAATGCAGACCGGATAGAATATGCCTCAAAATCTGTCGAAGATGGTGCGAGCTATAGAAATTTTGAAACAGGTGGTGTTCAGGACTTAATTAATGATGTTGTCAGTGGTAAGGTAAAATTAGAAAATGTAAAACATGAACAACTACCGGAAAATCTTAAGAAGATGAATAAAGATGAACTGTTAAAATACGTTAATGAAAAGATTAAAACAAGAAAAGATTTGCAATCAAAGCTAAATGAATTAACCGCAAGACGATCAGCATTTATCATAGAATATCAAAAGAAAAACAAACTGAACGGTGCTAATTCCTTTGATGCTGCTGTTTTTAGCACTATGAAGAGTCAGGCGGTTAAAGCTGGTATTAAATATTGAATC
>CAZNLA010000662.1:0-2644 GCA_964573385.1 uncultured bacterium | reverse complement strand
CGCGAGGTATTAAGGCGCCGTAATATCAGTCAGTCAAAATTTGCCAGACTGGTAGAATGCAGCGCCAGCTATCTATCTGAAATGCTGAAGGGAAAATATACACCATCGCCAGAATTGCGCGATAAAATTATTAACGTATTAAATAATGCAGATTATAAAGGTCACCCACAAATTTCCTGGGATGACATTTTTTATTCCGGTGATTCCGGTCAGGAGAAACAAATGAGCAAAAAAATCATTATTTTTGACACAACATTACGCGACGGTGAACAATCACCTGGCGCAAGCATGAATATTGAGGAAAAGGTAGAGGTTGCCCGCCAATTAGCTCGTTTGGGAGTTGATGTTATTGAAGCAGGATTTCCAATTTCATCCGACAGAGATTTTGAAGCTGTAAACTTAATTGCACGCGAAGTTAAAGGCCCGATTATTGCTGGTTTGTGCAGGGCGAACGAAAAAGATATAAGACGTGCATATGAAGCAGTCTCTCCAGCGGAAAACAAAAGAATTCATACTTTTATAGCAACATCTGATATTCATATGGAACATAAATTGCGCAAAAGTCGACCTGAAGTGTTAAAAATGGCTATAGACGCGGTTTCTTTGGCAAAATCGTTGTGTGATGATGTCGAATTTTCAGCAGAAGATGCAACAAGAAGCAATATTGATTTTTTGTGTGAGATAATCGAAGCAGTAATTGATGCCGGTGCAACTACCATTAATGTCCCGGATACTGTCGGTTATGCTATTCCAGAAGAGTTTGGAAAATTAATTGCAACTATCAAATCTCGTGTAAAAAATATTGATAAAGCAATAATATCTGTTCATTGTCATAATGACCTTGGATTGGCGGTTGCTAACTCATTGGCAGCAATTCAAAACGGTGCAGGTCAGGTTGAATGTACTATAAATGGTTTAGGCGAACGTGCTGGAAATGCGTCAATCGAAGAAGTTACCATGGCATTAAAAACCAGATTCGACCTTTTTGGCACTACAACAAATATTAACTCTAAAGAGATTATGCGAAGTAGCCGATTAATCAGCGATATTACCGGAATTCAGGTCCAACCAAATAAAGCAATTGTTGGCGCAAATGCATTTGCACATGAATCTGGTATTCATCAGCATGGTATGCTGGCACATAGACAAACATATGAAATTATGAATCCTGAAGATGTAGGCGCAGGAGAAACAAAAATAGTAATAGGTATTCATTCCGGCAAACACGCAGTATTAAGAAAATTGATGGAAATGGGATATGAATTGGATGACGCACAATTAGAAAAAGTGGTACAAAGAGTTAAACAAATCGCGGAAAAGAAAAAAGAAGTAACAGAACGTGACCTGGAAGCAATTGTCACTGATGAAGCAACCATGGTAGATGAACAATATAAACTTGATTATTTACAGGTAATCTGCGGAACCAGTACTATTCCAACCACCGTCATACGAATATTGCATAATAATGAAGAAATCACAAAGGTCGCAATCGGGGTAGGATCTGTCGATTCTCTTTATAAAGCAATTGACGAAGCAACCGCATTACCACACAAACTTGTTGATTTTATTGTACATTCAATTAGCGGTGGGACTGATGCTATCGGTGAAGTTACGGTAAGAATATCTGATGAAAATGGTAATATTTTCAATGGCAGAGGGTCATCAACTGATATCATTGAGTCTTCCGCAAAGGCGTATATTCAGGCATTAAATAGATTGGCAACACAGAATGCTAATATTAATCCTCAGTATGACATACTTTAGAATATACTAAACAATCAAAAATATCTCCGGGGTAACAAAAGTTACCCCATTTTTTTTAATATTTTTTTGATAATATTCAGTATCGCATCAAAATCACGAGTAAATTATTGTATAATGTAGTTACAGATAATGACTGTAGCTACTTGTATGGTTAATTCCATCTCATACATTATAAACAGTCGAAATGTACATTATTAACAGGAGAATCGGATGATGACAATTTTCCATATTCGAAGTTTATCAGTATTAATATCAGTATTTTTGATAATTTCCATATTTGCGCAAAAACCCGGTAGTTCCGCGATTTTAAAGCGTAGTACTGTAACTGTACCCACGGGAAAAATCGTATACACCAAATCTATTGGAATAGTTGTGTATGATACTGTGAAAAAGACAGAAGTAACAATTCCTACTCCAATGCCCCCAATGCCAAACTTCACATGGGGTGGTAGCAAAATTGCGTTTACAACATCCTCAACACTTTCAACTATATATGTTACGAACTTAAGTGACTCGGTTCCTATGGCACAAAATACTACAGTAACCGGTTTTTCGCCTTCTATCAGTATGGATGGTGGTAAAATTGCTTTTATCGCATACCCATCAATGTCACTTGGGATAATGAACTCTGATGGAACGAATAAATATGAAGATATAACAGTGTCACCCAGCCCTGTAGTAATCAGATGGATACCTAATAGTAATAACACAGAATTATCATATATTACCAGTTCCGGATCAATTTCCAAGTACAATCTTAATACAAAAGTTACTACATCATATAATCTGCACGTAAATGTTAATATTGATAATGCACCAACAGATTTCTTCTGGAAACCGGATGGATCTGCTTTTGTATATTCTGACGCTAACAATGAAG
>CAZNLA010000661.1:0-2645 GCA_964573385.1 uncultured bacterium | reverse complement strand
TCTAAATGGACATTTATGTTAAGCAAAAAGGGGATGTAGAGGGCAAGCAGTTACAGGATTCTATTCAAGATAAATCAAGTAATTGCGCAACCATTATGTATAGACGTTTCACTTCTGATTGTAATTGAACCACAGTTTCCGCGTTCTATGGTTAATAATCCAACATGCCAGAGGTGCTACCGCGCTTAGTGGTGCTCGTAATTCATGCGACGCGTTTGTATAAACTGACGTTGGGTAATTCGTAGCAGATAATATAATTCCATCATCTCTACTTCTTTAAAGTTGGATCTACATATTTTTTAGCCAAATTCCTATTTGTATTCTTCCCCAATGGGTAGATATAATCGATATAAAAGCTATATACAATTATATCTTTTGACTTTTTTCAAAAATTTTTGTGTAGGTGTTGCAAATATTTAAATATATTTTACTTTGTAATGGTATTGAGTCAGTCCCAGGATTTTCATTAAACTGTATTATCCATTGATAATTTAGTTATCATTTTTCTTGTCCCCAATGAAATAATTTCATCAACTAATCTAAACTATCATAACATTATGATTCTATTTTCTGATCATGTTTAAATCACGATTAGAAAATAGAATCATAAAAAATTATCTAATTAATATTAAATTTTACATGTACCATCTTTTTTGCAATTACCTTTTCCTTTACCTTTACCATTTCCTTTACCTTTACCACTTCCGTCACACGTTCCTTCCCCATCACATCCATTACATGCAAGCAAATGAATATTAACTTTGTCATTTATAGATGATGTCAGACAAGAACCATCGCGTTTACGGTCCATGCTACCTTTACCACCGCCATTACCTTTACCACTGCCATATTTTGTGAAATGTTTTGAGACATCCAAACCACTTACAGTTGATAATGTCTGGCATGAACCATCGCGTTTGCGGTCCATACTACCTTTACCACCGCCATTTCCTTTACCACTGCCATACTTTGTGAAATGTTTTGAGATATTTATACCACTTACAGTTGATAATGTCTGGCATGAACCATCGCGTTTGCGGTCCATACTACCTTTGCCAGCACCATTACCTTTGCCACTACCATACTTTGTGAAATGTTTTGAGTTATTCATTCCACTTATAGTTGATAATGTCTGGCATGAACCATCGCGTTTGCGGTCCATGCTACCTTTGCCACCGCCATTACCTTTACCACTGCCGTACTTAGTGAACATTAGTGAAGAAGTTGACGAATCAGAGATTTGACATACAGAAATGCCATCACCTTTTTTCTGCTGTGAACCAATGTTTTTCCCATAGTCAGCAGCCGTTGCACTTGTCAGCGCCAGTACAAATCCGGCAGCCATGATCATTGATAGTGTTGATCTCATTTTTGATCCTCCAATTTAAAATCAGGCTTTTCTTACCTGTCTAAATAGATGATACCTACAACACCTCTCATACTCCTCACATGTAACTCATACTTAACTAACATTTTCATGTTTTTTAAAAATTATCCAAACTGTAGTTCCAGAACCTTCAATACTTTCTAATCCGACTTCACCACCCATAGTTTCAGTTAATGCCTTAACTATCGCCAGTCCCAAGCCGGTGCCAGTATCATTACAAGCCCGTTCACGCTCCGCACGGGAAAATCTATCCCATATACGATGAATTACTAATTCAGGAATACCCTGGCCATCATCTGTGACTCCTATCTGTATCTTATCATCTTTCTCCTTTGCCCAAATTGTAATTTTACCATCTACAGTTGTAAAACGTCGTGCATTATCCAACAAATTGCGAATTATACGATGTAATGCATCGCGATCAGCAATTACTGATAAATCATTATCAGATATATCTATTACAATCTTTGCTCCAGGCAAATTAGCTAAAGTTTCAACAACCTGCCTACTAATTTCTTTAATTTTTATATCTTCATAATTTATTGGTTGACGACCGGATTCTATTTGTGATAAATCAAGTAATTGTGCAACAATTCTACCTAAACGTTTAATTTCGGAACGCAGTTGTATAATAGCTTCTGTATGTTCTTCTGGTGTCAGCAATCCATCATTCCAGGCATCTAGTGTCAGGCCAGCAGCACTTAATGGTGCTCTTAATTCATGTGACGCGTCTGCTACAAATTGTCGTTGTGCCTGTTCTAATAAAACTAATCTTGATTGTTCTGCATGTAAATCAGCAAGAGTCTGACCAAGATGAATTGATAAATCAGATATTACCTTACCAAGTTTATCAAGTTCAGCTGTTTTTTGCGATGGTATTGATACAGCAAAATCTCCTTTTGCCATCTGATATCCCGCCTTGATAACATCATTTAGAGAATTCGTAACACCGCGAATTGAATATACAAGAAATCCCATATTGATAATAAATGCTAAAACTATTCCGATAATAATTAAATAATAAGTCATTTTAGAAGAACTTCGAATAGTACTAGTACGACCCCACACTAAGAGAATATAACTTTTGCCATCACCAGTTATTAAACGTGCAGCCCAAACAACATCTTGCGGGAACCATGGTAATGTAGAACTTCCACGCATTTCTCCTTTTTCTACTACCGTATGCGCTAATGGCCAAGTTATATTTTCTGCTATTTGTCTCCAACCATTGCCATTGCCATTGCCATTGCCATTGCCA
>CAZNLA010000660.1:0-2648 GCA_964573385.1 uncultured bacterium | reverse complement strand
CATACGATATTTCTGAATGTGACTGGAGTTCAGACGTGTGCTCTTCCGATCTGCGCAATACCATCAACCTGAATAGGTACACCCATGGAAGTATATACTTCAGGGGTTCTTACCTCTAATGTCATTAATTCTAATGACATCATTTCAGCCATTTCAATTACCGGCCAAACAAAAGTACCACCACCACGAACTAATCTAAAACCAATTTCAATGGTTTTACCGTCCGGGGTAGTTATACGACGTCGCCGACCGGATACAATCAAAACATGGTTAGGGCCAACCTTGACGTATCGACTGCCTATTAAGGCGAAGATAATGATAATTACGACTACAAAACCAATTGCAACCGCAATAATTGATCCAGATTCAGAACCAGGCATGTTACATCTCCCTTATTAGTGAATACGATTTTTACTTAATTGATTTTATCTATTAATCGACCACACGTGGAACCTTAAAAAGATTACCTGATCGGTCAGGAGCATTTTGTAATGCTTCATCAGGGGTAAATGCTACTTTTTCAACATCTTCTCTGAAGACATTTACCATTGGAACTGCGTGGGTAGTATCTGACACTCCGGAAGTATCAGCACTTTGTAAAGCGGTAAAATGTTCAAGGATATCATTTAACTGAACTGTGAAACGATCTACCTCTTCATCTGATAATTTTAAACGAGACAATAAAGCTACATGCTCGATTTCAGCACGTGATAAAAGCATAATATATTCCTTTCGTGAATATTATATCAAAGCACATGCTATTTTGGTAATATTTATGCTAAAAATATGAAAAACAAAAAAAAAATCTCCGAAATAAATATTCCGGAGATTAATTGACTACCAGTTTTCAGATAATAATTCAAAATGTGCTTTGGGATGGACACAAGCAGGACATACTGACAGTGCTTCTTCACCTTCATGGACAAAACCACAATTTCTGCAACGCCATTTAACAGACTCATCTTTTTTAAATACTTTACCATCAGCAACATTTGCTAATAGACCTTCATATCTTCGCGCATGCTGTTTTTCCGCGATAGAGATAGCTTCAAAAGCTTTCGCTACATCATCAAAACCTTCTGCGCGTGCAATTTCAGCAAAAGATGGGTAGACTTCTCCCCATTCATGATTCTCACCGGCAGCAGATGCTGCCAGATTTTCAGCAGTTGTACCTACAATGCCAGCAGGGAATGTAGCGGTAATTTCAAGGTCTCCGCCTTCAAGAAACTTAAAGAAACGTTTTGCATGTTCCTTTTCCTGATTTGCAGTTTCTTCGAAAATATCTGCAATCTGAATAAAACCGTCATTTTTTGCCTTTGCAGCAAAAAAAGTGTAGCGATTACGTGCCTGAGATTCTCCTGCAAAAGCTTTTAGCAGGTTAGATTCAGTTTTGGTACCTTTTAAGGATGCCATGATTTCACTCCTTCTATTTGGATTGGGAATATTTTATTATACCAATCATAACAATAAATTAATCATTATTTAAACAAAATTTTCTTTGCTTTTTCTAATTGTTCATTAACTCTCATTGGCGCGGTCCCACCCTGGGATATCTTTGCAGATGCAACTGCTAATGGTGTTAACAATGCTGGCAAATCATCTTCTATTAAATTACTGTATGGTCGCATTTCATCAACAGTTAATTCATCTAATCCTATACCTTTTTCTTCAGCATATCGTACTATCTCACCGGAAATATGATGGGCATCGCGGAAAGGTATTCCTTTTTCTGCCAAATAATCCGCAATTTCGGTAGCGGCACTCGCATCACCCTTAAACGCGGCCATAATACGATCTCGTCTGAATTTCATATCCGCTGCCATGCCTGCGGTTATCTGCAAACATGCCAACACCGTATCATGCGCGTCAAATACTGCCTCTTTATCTTCCTGCAAATCTTTATTATATGCCAGTGGTAAACCTTTTAAAACTGTTAATAACGCTATTAAATCGCCAAATACCCTACCGGATTTGCCACGAATTAATTCGGCGCCATCCGGGTTTTTCTTTTGTGGCATTATACTGCTACCAGTACAATAACCTTCCGGTAAATCAACCCAGTAAAACTCCTGACTTGACCAGATAATTAGTTCCTCGCAAAACCTGGATAAATGCATCATTATTATGCTGCAGGCAGATAAAAACTCCACTGCAAAATCACGGTCACTGACAGCATCCAATGAATTTTCCAATATAGCATCAAAACCTAGAATTTCTGCAGTCAGTTGTCTGTCAATCGGGAATTTTGTGCCTGCCAGAGCAGCAGCACCTAATGGCAAGCGGTTAATTCTTTTTCGCGCGTCAGATATTCTCTCTCTGTCACGGTCAAACATCCAGAAATATGC
Source organism: uncultured bacterium (assembly GCA_964573385.1). Classification (GTDB taxonomy): domain Bacteria; phylum Armatimonadota; class Hebobacteria; order CAIYQO01; family CAIYQO01; genus JBAXQQ01. The sequence continues at coordinate 303 of CAZNLA010000660.1, read as the reverse complement.
CAATAAATGATGTGCGGTAAATACTGGCTGAGCATGCTGCAAATGAGTAAAACCGGGCATTACTATATCAATATGTTTTTCCGCGCATGAAACTAATGATTTTTGCAAATTTATTAATGCATCATTAATTTCATCACAACCTTTTCTTAAATAGAGACGAAAATCGGTGCACACCTGATCATTGCGGGAACGGGCAGTATGTAATTTCCCTGCTAATGCTCCTAATTCCTCGCGTAATTCCGATTCTACCAGACTATGGATATCTTCCTGGTCATTGATCTCCGGTCCGTTAGTTTGCTGCCA
>CAZNLA010000659.1:0-2649 GCA_964573385.1 uncultured bacterium | reverse complement strand
TCGAAGTGACCACATCTGAAAACTGAAAACTTGTCCAATTTATTTGGGTTAGGTTTTAGATTTTTCGTGATTAAGCCGTTAGCCACCAAATCCATACAAAAAGTCAGGATTTTCTCAAAGGTCACTGATACTGTCGCAGTATCCACGTCTGACAAATGGCCTGATTTCTACAAAAAAAAATCACAAATATAATTTCTGCAAAGTTAACATTATCACCCACTACACCCCATTCTTAATTATGCTGCTTAACCTACAAAAAGCTTTAAATAAAGTCGTTTAAATCTTCTTAATTACCGTTCTTCTCTACCTACCCTTAAATATGGTAAGCTATAGGCGCAAAATACAGGTATAACCTTGGGAGGTTTTGACGATGGCAGATGATATTTTACGCGAATTATATGATCAGCGCGTGGAAAAATTACAGGCATTAAATGACGCGGGGGTTGCTCCATTTGAATATACTGAGTACCGCCGTACCCATTTATCACAGGAAATTTTAGATAATTACAGTGAATTGGAAAATAAAACTGTTAAGATAGCCGGACGCATAATGTCACGTCGTGGCCAGGGGAAAGTATCGTTTATCCACATTCAGGACCGCGCCGGAAAAATTCAGGGATTTTTCCGTTTTGATGACCTGGGTGAAGAATTATATGGCCGTTTAAAGTTTGTGGATGTCGGTGATATTGTCGGAGTAGAAGGTTACGTATTCACTACTAAAACCGGTGAAATCTCCATACATGTCGCAAAATTTGAAATATTATCAAAATCTTTACGTCCTTTGCCGGAAAAATGGCACGGCTTGAAAGATGTTGAAACCCGCTACCGACGACGTTATGTTGACCTGATTGTTAATCCGGAAGTGCGCGAAACATTTATGATTCGCAGCAAAGCTATTAAGGTTATCCGCGATTTATTGGACACCCGCGGTTTTCTGGAAGTTGAAACCCCTATGATGCAGGCTATCCCTGGTGGCGCGGCAGCACGACCATTTGTTACCCACCATAACGCGTTGGATATGGATCTTTATTTACGCATAGCACCGGAGTTATATCTTAAACGACTTATCGTCGGTGGTATGGAAAAGGTTTATGAGATAAATCGCAATTTTCGTAATGAAGGGATGAGCACAAAACATAACCCTGAATTTACCATGATTGAGGTTTATGAAGCATACGCAAATTATGAAGATATGATGCGTCTGACTGAGGATATTTTTGCTGCCGTCGCATTGGCAACACGCGGAACTTTGCAAATAAGTTATAACGGCGAAATAGTTGACCTCAGCACGCCGTGGAAACGAATTACCCTGTTTGATTCGCTGGCAGAATATGGTGGAATTGATACGAGTAAACTTTTCACTTTTGAATCAGCAGCAGAAGTTTGCCGCGAAAAAGGCGTTCATGTTGATAGCAGGGCAACTTTAAGTACCCTGGTAAATAACCTTTTCGAAGAGTTTGTTGAAAAGCGCCTGATGCAGCCAACATTTATTACAGACTTCCCCACTGCTATTTCGCCATTGGCAAAACGTAAACGTGAAGACCCGGAATTAACAGAAAGATTTGAAATATTTATGTGCGGTCGAGAAATGGGCAACGCGTTCAGCGAGTTAAATGACCCGATTGACCAACGTGGAAGATTTGAAGACCAGTTAAAAGAAAAAGATGCCGGCAATGATGAAGCGCACCCATTTGACGATGATTATATTCGCGCGTTGGAATATGGCATGCCCCCGACTGGCGGTCTGGGCATCGGCATTGACCGTCTGATAATGCTTATCACTGATTCACCAAGTATCCGCGACGTTATACTGTTTCCACAAATGAAACCGGAAAAACCTGGTACTGAAGAAGAAACAGAATAAAAATGGGTATAATAGCCTACAGATATCATCCGGGCAGTCCCGCGTGGTTGCCCGGATTTTAATTTTATATTGCAGGACAATCGCTTAAGGTCACTGAGTATGTCGAAGTGGATACATCTGAAAACTGAAAACCGAAAACTTCTCCAATTTATTTGGGTTAGGTATTGATAAATTTACTAATATGCAGTATCATACTTTTCAGAGGATTCATATTATGCGAAGATATTTGATAATTGTGTTAGCCTTTAGTTTATTATTATTTGCTACAGGTGCAAAACGTACCAAAGCAGATGATGTGGCAGAACGCGAAGTTGTCGCTAAGAGTTTTGTAGATGGTTACTTTCGAATAGATTATGACCTTATGAAATCATGCGTACCGACCAGTTTCAAAGATTTACAGGGTCCATACCCATTTATTGGCCAACCGGATTTTACTGCTGTTAAAGTTGATGAAACCCAGGCATTAGCGGACTTTACGGCTAAGGTAAAAGATTCAAAATATCCTGTGAAGGGTGCGGTACTTTTTTACAAGAGAAGTGGACTGTGGTATGTCCGACAGATACTGTATTTTAATAAAATCCCCAAAGTATTTAATCTCCCAACCCGTACAGAAAGAGAAATGGATAAAGCTTTTGAACCGGTAATTCGCGAAACCGCAGTGAAATTTCTTAAACAATGGGAAGATAAAGAATATACTGAAATGGAAAAATCATGGTATCGTTGGCCGGATATGGACCGCAAACCACTGGAGAAATTATCTGTCCGGAAAATTAAAATTACCCAGG
>CAZNLA010000658.1:0-2652 GCA_964573385.1 uncultured bacterium | reverse complement strand
CCAGTGTTATTGCGCCACTCCGCGCCATGGCGTCCAACGCGCCAATACGTCCTGCATCGCTGGCACCCAATGAAAACGCGGCGGTCAAACCGGATTCTCTGAATATTTTATCTATGCTGTCCCAATGTGCTTTCGCTTTTACGGCGGCTTTCACCGGGTCTTTTCGTTCTTCAATGGTATATTCCGGGTCGCGCGGCATGGCTTCATCCTGTGTTGACCCGGCAGATTTTCGCAATGGAGTTGTCAGTGTCATTCGGTCAAATGCTAACACACCATTTACCATTAACTGATAATCTCCCGGCGCCAGATTTGTGGTATTCAACCATAAAATTGTCTCTTTTCCGGTATATAGTAATATCTTACCATCTCTGTTAACGGCTTCAACTTTAATTTCTGTTTTTTCCGCAACACCGGTTATAACCATTGGCAACAGTTCACCTACAAAATACGCAGTACGTTCCATAGGAAAAACTACTGCTGGCGATGGCGTTTGTACCGGCGCAACAGCAGTCTGGGCAATTGCAGATAAAAAAGTGCCCAACGCAAATATGGTTAATACCATGTAACGTAACCAGCTTAAACTCAATTGTGATTTCATCTTCTTCTCCCTTTAATTATAACGATGTGGGATTTGCCCACAAATTGTATTATCTCAACATTATTGTGATTAAGGTACTAAAATATATGGTGTTCCGGCATTAATTTTTACTGTAACACTACCATTAATAATTTCAATTAGAATTTGGTCGCATCTGCCATCTGCCGATAACATATATAATGTTGCTGTGATGAATTCCCGCCATTCACCCGGCAATTTCCAGGTACGTTCGCAACCATCTTTGCTGTAAAAATATATCTTTTTCTCTCCGGACCATGTATCCGGCCACATACGGTCATATCCGATGCCAAATATTACATCACCATTCCATGCTTTGAATCCTTCACTATTCCATAATGCTTTTGTCCCATCACTCCATGATGCATGTATGCAACCTTTGCGTAATGTAAATGAATGAATACCAGCGGAAAGTTTTATCTTAATAGCTAAATCACCGGAATATTCATTATAAATAGTTGCCGAAAAATCCAGTTCTTTATATAAATTATCATCAATCCATAACTCAGCAGTTCCACCTTCGGGAGAGTAATATCGGATTATTAATGAATATTCACCATCTTCCGGCAAATCAACTGTCACACTATTGCTACTGTTCATCGACTCGCCAAAACCAGAGACAACCTGACCACAGGATGACCACGATTGGTTAACAATCTTCACAGCACCACTGTTTATACCATCCTTTGCAGGTATCAAATTCGAATATTTTATTGATTTATTATTAAATGTATAGCTTTCAATTTTTACGCGTCCACGGTGTTCATCTTCGCGTTTATTATCTGCCCCACCCGGCAAACGGGTATTTCCTTTGCCAATGTGATAAAGTTCCTGAATAACGGTAAGATAAAAACCTTCAACAACCTGTGTTAAAACACGCCATTCTTCCAATGGTTGATACGGTATCTTTGGTGTTGCTTCTCCGCCAATTTCTGTCATTAATGCCCCACCATTCGCGGATAATTCGAACTTCATATTTCTGTTTAATAACTTTTCACTTAAATCCAAAGAATACGCACCCTGATTGCCATATACATGCATAGGTTCTTCACCCCGCCAGGTAGAATTTCCCTGACAGTAACCCGATTGAATACGGCTATAATCATTCAAGGATAATCCGCCATGGTTCCAATTATATGCTGTCCAATCACCCGGACCCTCGCCACCGGGTTCGCAACCTTTGGACCGAATATAATTCAGTATGTTCTCCCGGCCTTCAAATTGGCTTGCGGCACTGCCACCTAACTCGCCATCAGGATACCCAACATTACAATTATTTCCGGTTAACGATAATACATCAACATATAATACCGGTGGCGGGTATGGCAGATGATTGAAAAATTCATCAAGCATTTCCTGCGCTAATCCGGATTCCCACAGATTTTTGTAATTAACAGTGGCAAAAATATCACCGGCATCACCTGCGGTAACATATGGCATCTTGGCTTTTTCTACTGGTATATGGTCGGGGATAAATGCTTCACCTGTATATGGTCCGCCGCAATCAACCACATCGCGACTGTAAAAACATTCATTTTCCAACATTCTGTCGAAAAAATCCCGCATTTCAGGATAATATGCAAGCCCGACATTTACGTCTGTTATATTAGTATGAAATGATATGAATGAATTGCAGTTATCGCGCATATCAGCCATAAAATCAGCTATTTGCTGCCAATCGTTATTAACACGGAATGTCGCCCGGTTCCAATATGGCCAGGAACCATCCCAATTACAAATGCCGGTATCAGACCCGATGAAACCGCTGGTGATTACATTTGAAACCACAGTTTTATCCAGTAAATTATTAACAGTTTTTATCGCGCACGCGGCATTTTCCGTTGCATTCTCATCCGGAAGACAAAGACGCCATATAAAATATTTAGCCCATTCTGGTGCTTTATTTGACATTTATTACCTCAATTTTAATTAAGACAGGACTTTTCTTAAGGTCACTTCGATAATCATATAGATTGCAGTTCCCAAAAAGCCCCACCCCTCAATCCCCTCCCCAAGGAGAGGGGAAGAACGTCAAT
>CAZNLA010000657.1:1773-2655 GCA_964573385.1 uncultured bacterium | reverse complement strand
ATTACACCGACAGTTAGCACTACCACAGAATCAAATGGTACAAATAGCCGAATAATTGAAACGCGTACAGAAACTCCGTATGGACCGTTGATTCAAATAGTCGAAATAGCAAAGTCACAACGGGTGATAAAACCGGAAGTTGAAAACGAAGAAGATTTTATTAAGGTACGCTGGTTAATTGAACAATCCGGCGAGATTGATGCCGATGCCGCCATAAAGCAGGGAAAAGAAAACTTATCCGTCGTCGGTGATAAAGGATTAACTGGCATGTGGTGGGGAGCACCGGGTGTGCGCGGTATCGACCGGGCAGATTTATTCGTTTATATTGCTGAATATCCTGAATTATATAAGGAACTACTTGACCTGCAATTCCGGGTTGATATGAAAAAACTGGATATCCTGTGTGAAATGGGATATGACTTTCTGTTTTATTGTGCAGATGGCACCGAATGGATATCACCCAATTATTTTGAAGAGTTTATTGCCCCATATGCCGAAGCGACTATTTCACGTTGGAAAGATATGGGCGGCAGTATAGTTTGGCATAGTTGCGGGTTGGTGACCGAGTTCATTTATCGCGGGTATTATAACCGGTATCTGCCGGAAATACTGGAAACCATGAGTGAACCACCAGTAGGCAATTTGCCATCATTGAAATGGGGACGTGAAAGAGTTGACCCGCGTATCGCCACCAAAGGCAATATCGACCTGCAATTAATCCATGATGGTCCGATAGAAGAAATACGTGCTGAAGTGCGACGGGTAAAAGAAGAAACAGCAGGATGGCGCCATATAATAGGTGCCAGTGACGACATTCTGGAAGGCACACCATTAGAAAATATGCTGGCATTAGTTGATGAAGCAAGAAAATAAACAGTGAAC
>CAZNLA010000657.1:0-1673 GCA_964573385.1 uncultured bacterium | reverse complement strand
ATCGAACATCGAACGTCCAACATCGAACCTTGAATAATTAATGTTCAATGTTCACAAAACAAAAAAGCCCCTCTCCCCCGGGGAGGGGTTGGGGTGGGGCTATAAAAGAACCCCAGACTCCCAACTTTATATAATTCGACGTTGAAAGTTGAAAGTTCAATGTTCAACGTTCACATAAAAAGTTGAGGTGGAAAAAAGGTGAACATCGAACATCGAACGTCCAACATCGAACCTTGAATAATTAATGTTCAATGTTCACGAAACAAAAAAGCCCCTCTCCCCGGGGAGGGGTTGGGCTGGAACTATAACCAAATCAAAAAAATATATTAAAACATTCACAAAGGGGAATATATGGGAAAATTATCTTTATTTACCAATAAATCATGTGCTGTTACGTTGGGTAATACAGCAGATAACTTTATTTGTTATGCTGTTAATGATAATGTTTATACATTGTCGGCACCGATATTTGAAATTGATGGTGAGTTAGTAAGTGGCGCAGTGACCAATTTTGGCGCGGTATCGTCATCTGATTTTTCAAACGGGGTAACAGAATATCGTTGCACTGGCACCATGGCGAATTGCGTTGATATCACTGTTGTTATGCAGGTAGCAGATGATAACCCTATGGTAAGGTTTCAATATATTCTCAGCAGTGATAAACAGCATACCTTCACTCGGGTTACCGGAGAAGACAGGCTTGATTACACCTCATATTCTGTCGCTAATCTGCCGGATGTCACTGAGATTCGTTTCTCTGACTTTCAGGAATTAGTGCATAGTTATGTGTTATTTGAAGAAGTTGTTGACGATCGGCAATTTGATAATAGTATGAAGCTAAATGGGCCAATGCTGGTGGCGAATAACGAAAATGGCGCGTTTATAACTGCCGTTGAACACGGTTCGCAATATCCCGATCCATTTATCACCTTTAACCTTACCCCAAACCGTACAGTAACCATATCCGCGGTTAAGGGTAATATTTTTAATGGTCAGGAAATCTCCGCGAATAAGCCTTTCAGCACTATTTGGCTGCAATGTGGTGGTGCCAATAATGTGGATGAATTGGCCGCGGATTTTCGTAATTTTATATTGAAATACCAGACGGTGAATATGGAAAGCCGCAAACCGTATATTTTCTATAATACCTGGGCTTTTCAGGAACGCGACCAGGCGTGGGGAAGCGGGAAATACCTGAACGCAATGATTCAGGACCGGGTAATGGCAGAGATTGATGTAGCGCATAAAATGGGAATAGATGTATTTGTGCTGGATACCGGTTGGTATGAAAAAACCGGCGATTGGCGCGTTAATTTAAAAAGATTCCCGGATAATTTAAAGTCAGTAAAAGCAAAACTGGATAGTTATGGCATGAAATTGGGTCTTTGGTTCGGTCCATTACACGCCGCCATGAGCAGTGTAATGCACGCTAACCATACTGATTGCATCATGTCATGGCAAGGTAAACAATCCGGAATACACCCGATTTGGGAGACGGAAGAAAGCCAGAACCTGTGTCTGGTTAGCAGGTATAAAGATGCTTTTGCTGATGAATTGATTAAGTTGGTGGATGAATTAGGGGTCACTTATTTTAAGTGGGACGCAGTAGGGCAATACTGGTGTGACGACCCGGGGCATGACCATGGCGACGCAAATTGTACCGAAAAAGAACG
>CAZNLA010000656.1:0-2666 GCA_964573385.1 uncultured bacterium | reverse complement strand
TCAGACGTGTGCTCTTCCGATCTTGCCGGGTTAATAAAACCGCTGATGCCAGTTGAAGCGCACCTTACCACTGGTAATCCGTTTTCTATTGCCCGGTACCGTGATTGATTAAAATGTTGCTGAATCGCCGGAGTTGTGTGAAACCATGCGTCATTTGATATAAAATAAAGCGTTTTCGCGCCATTATTGGCATACCATCTGGAAATTTCCGGTTGGGCCGATTCAAAACATATACCAACCCCAAATGGATTGCCGGTTTGATTAAAAACGAATCTTTTTTTTCCGGGGATTATATCATTACTGCGAACCTGAAAATTCTTCTCGACAAATTTACGAAAAGGCACAAACTCGCCAAAAGGAACCAAATGGATTTTATTATACCTTGCTATCTCAGTAAAACTGGTTTCATTCATTAAAAATGCCGTATTACGCATTATCTTTTCTTCATCAACCATTGGCGAACCACATAATAACCAGGCATTTTTTTGCTGACAAACTGTCCTTACCCACGGCAGATATGGTGGTGAACTTAATGAACTTTCTGACCAGACTATCATAGATTTTTCGCTGGTAACTGGCGCTTTCATTGATAATTCATACAAAGTATCTTCGCGTAATCTTTCATGTTCCAACCATTTATCATATTCTGCCTGGGTTTTGAAAGCGACCAAATCGGCAGGGGTTAAACCTATTGCTGTAGATGGTTGTACCACAGTGGCGGTAAATGATGTTACGCCGGAAGGTCGACCAGTAACTATAAATGATGCGCTTAATAACGCGCCGGTTGTTACTGCTGCCGCAATTAGCATTCTCCTGGTTTTTCCGCGGGAATGGTAATACACCACTATCTCGCCACATAACCAGAGGGTTATAAACGTAACAATGTTCACCCCGCCGATTGACGCAATCTTTATGAATGAACCTTCAACCTGTCCCATGCCTATTTGCGACCACGAAAACCCAAAAATACCTTGTTCCCTCAACCATTCAACCCCCGCCATGGATAATGCGAATACAATGGGACGACTATAAACACGTGTATTTACTGACAATAATATTGAAATCGAGGTATATATAGAAACAGCCAATGGCAATGCCAACCATATAATTACACCTAATACACCTTCACCAAATAACGCCACCCATGTAAGGTTTACCAGATAATATATTAATAAAATGGACCATACCGACCAAAAAACATTGCGTTTATTCATCGATACCATCGGCAAAAACAACATTACTGCCGATATCCAGCATAGAACGGTGGGCGGGTGCCATCCGTAATAACCTGGTATCAACTGGTTAGGCTGCGATATAGCCAACAGAAAACCTGCGACTATTATACGGACAATATGTGAATACCTGACAAAAAAATCTTTCATCTTTACGTGGTAATTATACCTGTAAATATTGAAATATGCTATTACTATATAAATGAATTACAGGCTTAAATATTTAAATATGTCATATCAATTTCTTTATTATAAAATATGATATCCCTTGACTTCTATCATCAACAAGCCTACTATCTTATATCTCAGGGGGAAATTACACTATGTTCAGTCGCATGGAACACGCCAACATATCTGTTAGAGATACTGAAAAAGCTGTCAGATTTATTACAACTGCCCTGCCGGATTTTCATATCCGTGGCGGCGATAAATCCGGACGGGGTGAATGGTTGCATATCGGTACCGATGATACATACATATCATTATCTTACCAACCACAGGCGATGCCCGGACAGGGATTACGGGTAAACCATATCGGCATGGTAGTTGATGATATTGATGGCGTAATAAAAAGATTGGAAGATGCCGGATATAAGCAAAACTATATTCCTGAAGAATCACAATGGCGCAGACGCTATTATTTTGGTGATGATGACGGACAACAATGGGAATTTATAGAATATTTAACGGATGATCCAACGCTGAAAAATTCATACGATTGAAGAAATTAACGTTCTATGTTGAAATATCGCTTATGGTCACTTCTACAGGTTCAGTGACCTGTCGCTAAGTCTGTAGAAGCAACCATTTAAACATTTTTATCTGCCTTACGATAACTTTTTCGCCACCTTACTTTTTTTAGGCACAGGTGGCGGCAATGAACGTGTATATTCAACCGACCGGGAAATCCAAGACCGGAATAACGTATCATCACTATGGAACTCCGGGGTCACCAACAGATACTCACGCATTGGCCGGTCCATGGGAGCAAAATGCGTCACCGACGGATTCTCCAGCAATTCATCCTGATCCGCCTCGGAAAGCCGTAAAATATAACCATCTTCAAACGCGCCAAGACACATATTGCCACCAATAAAAAACACCTGGCAACCAAACATCTTTCTCGGTGACGCATCAGCATACTCCGCCATTAACGCAACCAAACGCGCCACATTCTCTGGTGGTACTTTCTTCCAGGTCATTTTATTCTCCTTTTCGCTAATTATGACATATCTGACACAACAGTTTATTGGTATTAAAAATCATCTACTAACAATATTTTTTGCTGACAATATGTATGAACAATATTATTACAATACCGGAAATTGATATATATTAAACCAACTTTTTACAAAAAAATCTTACCTGATTTGCTAAACTGTAAGTATTCGGTAAACCCCATATATTTACGATAAAATTACAATAATAAGAATA
>CAZNLA010000655.1:0-2667 GCA_964573385.1 uncultured bacterium | reverse complement strand
GGAATATCGCGGGTCGTATATGCATGTTGTAACATGGGCAAAAAAGTTTTTATTTACGCCGGAGCAATTGCCGTTACCGGTTGGCGAATTGTCCGGTGGTGAACGCGCACGAATACATATTTCGCATCTTGTAAGGCAACCTGCTGATATTTTAATATTGGATGAACCGACTAATGACCTGGATATACCATCATTGGAAGTGCTGGAAGATTCATTAAAAAACTTTCCCGGAACATTAATATTAGTTACACATGACCGTTATATGCTAGATAAACTTAGTTCAGTATTATGGGCACTGGATGGTAACGGTAATGTTAATGAATACGCGGATTTTGAACAGTGGGAAAGGGCACAAGGCGCCAAACCAGAAATAAAAAAGGAAGAAAAAGTACGCGTAAATACACGTCAGAAGAAATTAACATGGGCGGAACAACGTGAATTGGATGGCATTGAAGGTGTTATATTGGAAGCCGAGGAAGAAGTTGCGCGTGCGGAAATGGCATTACTTGAACCGGAAATATATATTGACCATAAATTAATGGCAGATTTGCAAAATAAATTAGTAATAGCCAAAGAAGTTGTGCATAAGTTATATGAACGGTGGGAAGAATTGGAAAATAAAGTGTAAACAGTTAATTGCAAAACAGGAATGAATTGTAGGGAATGCCGTCCTCGACATTCCGTTAATTGGGAGTTTCTATCTCAAAGAGGAATGCCGGGGACGGCATTCCGTACAGATAAAATACAGGACATTTGCTGTTGATGAGAAATATGATGTCGAAGTGACATTGAGCGAAAGTACTAAAATAGATACTATCTGGTTTTGCAATTGCTGGTGTAAAGTTACTAAAAAATGTTGCAACCATTAATTGCAACAAGCGTATTAATAATACTGAAGATTTTTTACTTTATTGGATAATACTCCAATTGCATTATTTGGTAATAATTTTGATTATCCAATGGTGTTATACTTAAATGTAAAACTCCTTTAGTTATAACTAGTAACCGGAGAGGTGTAAAAAATGTGTAAAAGTTTCAACCTGATGTTAATCTTCTTGATAGGCATTTGCGGTGTGGCATTTGCTCAGGGTAATGATGTGTTATTGCCTAAAATGGTTCACCTTGCTGCGCCGTCATTAACATCCCCACAGAATAATCTTTCTGTAAATCTGACGAAGATAGATTTATCATGGAAACAGGTTGCTAACGCATCATATTATGTTGTGCAGGTTACCGCCGGGTCAAACCAATTTACCGGTAATGATGTTAAAAGTTATGACGTATTCAAAAAGCAATCATATACTCTGGATAATTTAACCGCCGGTCAATATTACTGGCGTGTAAAATCCATGCCGGGCTTAATCCAAAATGATTTTATTACCACAGTATTTAATTTAGCATTTTATGTCGAAAGTGACTGGTCGGTTGTAAGAACATTCACAATTAAAGATACCCAGATTACTGACCCGGGCGTGCCGGATGTAAAACCTGTAATTTTAGCTGTTCCTCAATTATTGTCGCCGGCAAATGGCGCGTATTCAGTCCCTGTAACCACTAATCTAACGTGGAAATCTATAAATACACAGGGAACATACAATATTCAAATCTCAACAGATCCGAAGTTTGTTACCGGTTTATCTGAAGTTACCGGTTTAACTACTTCTTCATACACCCCGCAAAATATATTGGAAAACACACAGTATTATTGGCGGGTCAAAGCAATAGCGCCAACATCAACAGGACAGGTGCTGATTTCTGCTGCCACAACCACTCAACCAGTAATAAAAGATAGTGAATGGTCGCAGGTGTGGGCATTTAATACTACAGGAAGGACCACTGTTAATAAACTGAAAGTTCCTGAAAAGATTGCCCCAACCGCAGGTTCAACAACAAGTTATGCGCCTGAATTAAGTTGGAGTAGTGTTGTTGGCGCGCGTTATTATACAGTTCAGGTATCAAAAGATGCGTCATTTAATTATATATCTTTCGGGTCAGGTTTAATTCCGGCTACTTCATTGACATTACCAACCCAGAAACCCGGTTCGACATTATACTGGCGGGTACGGGCAATTGGTGATGGTTCTGTAACAGACTGGACTACTATCAGCAGTTTTGTCATAGAAAATCTGCAGGTTGCCGATGGTTTGGAATTAAAAGTAAGGTCTAAAATTTCTGATCCGGGTGATAGTACTGTTACCACCTCAGTGGCAACAAACAGGACAACATCTTACTATGTTTCAATAAAAAACAGTTCAAACCGCGCGGTAAAGTTGTTAATTACTGCTACTGGCGGACAAACCGGTTGGAATGTAAATTATTTTGATGGTTTTGGTAAATTAATAACAAAACAGATTGTAAATGATACCGGCAGTTCATCATATAGTATTAGTTTGCCTGCTTTCGGTCGTGATTGTATGCGGGTTGATGTTACACCAGCATCCGGCGCCAATGCAACTACGACGCAGATTACCAATATCATTACAGCAACATTTGCCGATAATAGCACGATTTCCGCATCAATTACCATGATTACTAATAAAAAATAATAATTTTTACCCGACTTTAAGAAGTCTCAGAAGATTAATTTCTTCTGAGACTTTTTTTTGTATTAATACAGGACTTTCGCTTTTAAAGAAAAATATGCTTAAAAATGGTCGCTTCGACAGG
>CAZNLA010000654.1:0-2677 GCA_964573385.1 uncultured bacterium | reverse complement strand
GGTAAAGTTGATAATACCCGCTAATAGCAGTAAAAGAGTCGATTTTATTATTGGTCAGGCGTGCTGTATTGATGATGTTCATAAGGTTCGGGAAATCTTAAATGAAGAAAAAATTGATGAATTGTGTGAAGAACAGGTTAATGGTGAACGCAAAAAAATGAAGGCGTTTACAGTAAAAACAGGTAACCCGCATTATGATAGCATAATGAATACTTTCGTAAAAACACAAATGTATTCATATTTAATATATAAAAGTGGATTCAGAGATAATTTACAACTGGATAACGCTTACGCTATGGTAGATTATAAAACATCTGAAGATAATTTACTGAGAGCATTATCTTCGCAATATGCAAATGGTCAGGTTCCTCACGGATTTCGTCCTTTAAATAGCCAGCAATACGCGGATAAACCTGCATGGATAATGCTGACCGTACCGGGATTAATTTATGAAAGCGGTGATTTATCCCTATTAGATAAGAACGTTGAATATTTTGAAAGTAATGAATCAGGAACGGTATGGGACCACACCTTAAGGGCAATGCGTTTTTTGTGTAATGATTTGGGGGTTCATGGTCTTTGTGATCAACATCATGCTGATTGGAATGACGGATTAGAGGCAACCAGAGAAGCAGGTGACCGTGAAAGTGTTATGGTTACTCAACAGTTAGCGTATGGTTTGCTACAGGTAGAAAAATTAGCTATTAAAATTGGTGATACTGCGGTCGCAAAAGAAGCACGTGAGCAATGGGAAATATTTAATAAACGATTGAATGATTTGTGCTGGGACGGAGAATGGTATGTCCGGACTATTTGTGGTGATGGTTATAAAATTGGATCAAAAGAAAATAATGAAGGCAAAATATTTATAAATTCGCAAAGTTGGGCAATTTTAAGTGAGACGGCAAATGAGGAACGCGCAATAAAATCTATGGATAGTTTAGAATCTATGCTGGGTAAAGATTTGGGATACAGATTGTGCGCACCTGCATTTTCAGCATACGACCCGCGAATAGGCCGTATGTCTAACTCATTACCCGGAACTGCGGAAAACGGCGGTTGTTATTGTCATGGTGCGGGGTTTAAAGCTGTTGCTGATTGTATGCTGGGTAGAGCAGAAAACGCATGGGACACATTTGTGAAAATAGCGCCGGATAATCCTTTGAACCCAATTGAAAAATCAAAGGTTGAACCGTATTGCTTTACAAATTTTTATACCACCACAGAATTAGTTTACGGTAGATCCGGATACCCATGGAAAACCGGCACTGCCGCCTGGATGTCTGTTTTATTAGTTGAATGGATTTTAGGTGCAAGACGGCATTTGGATGGATTATTAATTGATCCATGCCTGACAAAAAGAATACCATATGCGGAAATAACCCGGCATTTCAGAGGTGCACAGTACGATATCTCAATAGATAATTCCGCCGGCAAATGCAATGGTGCATCAACAATATATGTTGACGGTAACCTGAATATTGGTAATATTTTACCAGTATTTGATGGTGGAACTCATAAGGTTAATGTAATAATTTAGCACTAAAGAATTATCAGGAAAAATATGATTGACGCACATACACATTTAAATGACCCTAATATGCTACCGCATATTGATGAATATATATCAAGGATGTTATATGTTGGTATTACTAACGCAATTGTTGTAGGGTATGACATTGATTCCAGTGAAATGGCGATAAAATTAGCACATAAATATCCACGGGTTTTATCTGCTGCTGTTGGTGTTCACCCGCATGACAGTAAAGATTATAATATTGCGCAGATGCATAAGCTAATGACGATGGTTAAAGACCCTTTTGTTGTAGCAGTGGGTGAAATAGGCTTAGATTATCATTATGATAATTCTCCCAGGGATGTGCAAAGACAAGTTTTCAGAGACTTAATTAAGGTTTCTCAGGATGCAGAATTACCATTAGTGATACATGAAAGAGAAGCGACAGAAGATGCATTTTTAATTATGAATGAGGAAAATGGTTGGAAATCCGGTGGCCATTGGCATTGTTGCACGACTACACCTGAACAAGCATTAATTATTTCTGAAAATTACTCAATCGGTATTGCCGGATGGGTTACTTTTAAAAAGTCAGAAAATATTCGTGACATTGTCAGGGTTATACCAGTTGAGAAGATATTAGTAGAAACTGATTGTCCATATTTGGCACCGATTCCTTTCCGCGGGAAGGCAAACGAACCATCATATTTAAAATATACTGCAGATAAAGTAGCTGAGATTAAAGAGATTGATTTTGATTTATTTGATACAGTAATCCAGCAAAATATATTCAGAGTTTTCCCGCGTTTGCAGTTAATAACAGAAAATAATGGGTAGAATTTAATATATAAAAAACGCTAATGCAAATAGGAGGTAGATAAATGGGCGATTGTATTTTTTGTAAAATCGCTGATCAGGAAACACAAACACAACTCGTATATAACGACGATATGTTTGTGGCATTCCGGGACATAAACCCTTCCGCGCCAGTGCATATACTAATCATGCCGAAAAAGCATATTCCTTCAATGAATATGCTTAATGAAATTGATTCTGATACACTGGGCAGGATATTTGAAATTGCACGAAAAATTGCAGTTGATGAGGGTATATCTGAGTCTGGGTATAGATTAGTCGCTAATAATGGGCCTGACGCAGGTC
>CAZNLA010000653.1:0-2687 GCA_964573385.1 uncultured bacterium | reverse complement strand
AAAGGTTTTGATTTACCAGCAGTCGGACAAATTAATACTCCCGGGTCTAATGATAAACCTGTCCATACAGCATCAGCACCCGGTAATGTTTCTTCATGATCCTGAGCATACATTAGTATTGTAGTAACAATCTGTTTTTGATTGTTCATACATGTCGTCTGCCGCGCCTTTTCACGCGCCCGCGCAAAGACTGGAAACAGAATTGCGGCGAGGATGGCAATAATGGCAATTACGACCAGCAATTCGATGAGGGTGAAACCTTTTTGATTGGTTTTCATGAATTTTCTCCTTTTAGAATAAGGTTTAGAAAGTTTCAATTTTGGAAATAATACCTTGGAAACGTTTCCATGGTATATTATACCATATTATTTTCAGATGTCAATAGATTTTTTGTAAAAAAGATTTTAAATGTGATTCTATTTTTAAAATTGACAATGATGAACGAGACCGGATAATATCTTTATATATGATTAACAATATATGCTGCAGAAATAAAAGATGAACAGGGATTTATCACCTATTAACAATAATGGTGTTACCATTCGTGATATTGCCGACCGGTGTGGGTTGGGTATTGCCACTGTATCGCGGGCACTGAATGATAAAGGACAGGTAACCCCGGAAACGGCGGCGAAGGTGCGCGAGGTTGCCGCAGAACTGGGTTACATCTCAACAACTAATGATGCCGCCAGACGACTGGTAAGCAAAAGACATGGTCAGCAATTGAAAAGCCACCTGGTTGCAGTTATGTTCCCGCCTTCATTTCAGCTTGCAACATATTTCTACATGATGTACCAGGGAATTCTTGATGTAATGCAGACAGAAAGATACTCTGTTCTGACCATTCCCATCCCTTTTCCATCGGATGATGTAACAAATGACGATGCGGTGCGGGAACTATCGCGCCATGATGTAGATGGCATCATCATTCCCCTGGGACAAGAATCCGGTAAGTTTATAAAACATCTGCAAAAAACACCCGGTATGGCAACAAAACCAATAATGACCATGGTATATAAAGATGATAACTGTGCTGGTGTAATTCCTGATGAGTTTCGAGGTGGTTATTTGGCCACAGAACATTTAATAAAACTTGGTCACCGTCATATTATACAATTTACTCATCCTGGTGGCAGTAGTGGTGTGCATCACCCGGCAAACCGTATAGCTGGCGTTGTTCATGCTCTTAAATCACATGGCATAGACCCAGCAACAAACCTTGCGTATATGCCTACACCACTCCTTTGGTATCATCCAATATATACTGGCGAAACAGAAGAAAAACAGCAGGAATTAATTCATCATGATCAATATATGCAAAGTCAACTTTTAAAACTGCTTAAAGATAAAAAAGAGATTTCTGCGATATTAGCCATTAATGACGCCAATGCCATTCGCGTCCGCTATCTGTTGAAAGAGATAGGATTACAGGTTCCTGATGATATAAGTATTGTCGGATGTGACGATGTAGATGCCATGCCTGATGACCAGGGACGCAATATGCTCACCACCATCCAGATGCCGTTACGCGACATGGGGCAAGAAGCCGCCCGACGTATCCTGTTAAAAATTCATGATAAGCCGGTTGAGCCAGAAGTATTAGTACTGCCGCCGACTCTTATTATACGCGGGTCAACTGCTGATATGCGGGAGCGATGAATTACTTCGTATTGTCAACAAGTTTAATCACGTATAATTTGTTACCACACTGGATTATTACAGGACTTTCTCTTAAGGTCACTTCGACAGGCTCAGTGACCGGTCGCTGAGCCTTTCGAAGTGACCATTTTTAGCAAATTTCCCTTTGAAAGCGAAAGTCCTGTTTTATTATACGTCCGGGATTTTAAAAACCATACGCCGTAAGTATATGCGTTCTTTTACTTGCTTAATCGACAGATTCCTTTATTATTAGTGATTTATTTTACCGGTTTGGTGTGTTTATTATTGAAATATCAGATCACCCCAATTTGCCGGATGGATTACTAATTCCCAAACAATGTCGTCAACAACATTTGTAAATTGATCGCTCCAACTGGTTCGCAGGCGAGTACGCTGACCAGAAGCATCACCATGGGTAGCGCCAAAATCACCCCTAAGGGCCAAGCCTTTCAATGGTTGCACATCAAGCGCGCTTAACGGAATTGCGGCTTCAATAATATAACCTTTTCCCGGATTGACTTTAACATTTATTTTAGCATCCTGTATTACTAATACTGATTCCATTAAATATGCCTTTACCGTACCTGATGTAAAAGTGCGGGGATGCTTGTTTTGTGCAAATTTGCGATATATAACCGCTGTTGGCTGCCCCTTTAGATTGCCGATAGAAATACGTATGTCACCCAAAACAGCGTCAGTTCGTTTTTTATCTGCCGTGGTATTTGTTCCCAGTTGGAAATCAACAGTATCGCCGCACTGATACATCTCAGCAGCATCCGAAGCACCATTTAGCCACGGAGTCTGGTCAGCAACCTGCCAGCCTAAATAGATATTTTGGGTATCCCATGTTGCTGTAGAGCGAATATTTGCGCTTTCTGATTTCTGATAAGAAATTATTTGCGCGCCAGCAAAATCAGTATCCAGATTGCCGGTAAATTTTGGTGTTAACTGCTTAATAGTTATAGAACGTCCGGATGCCGATTGCTGTAACATTTCAGTTCTAAATTTCATGGCATTGGCTATTTCAA
>CAZNLA010000652.1:0-2695 GCA_964573385.1 uncultured bacterium | reverse complement strand
ACTGCTACCGTTATGGCATTTAATCCATCACCCTCCAGACGATCTATACAAACGAAATCCAGTTTTAATTTCTCTGCCAAAAACTCAGCCAAGACATTAAAAAATGATTCTTCTTCCAGTCCACTGCTGGTTTTAGCAAGAAATTGTTGCACATCTTCTATTTGCTTGCGCTCAGTAATGTCGTTTATCGCAATACGCAGTGTAGTTACCCAGTCATTATCTGTTACTGGTGTAGCGGTTAATTGCATCCAACACTCACTATTGTCATTATGTTTTATACGTAATTCACATAACTGCGGCTTTTCTGATTTAAGTAATTCAAGACGCATCCTGTAGAAAATATCCTGATCTTCTTTTTTAATAAGATTAGAAAAAGGATAATTAACCATTATATTACGGGTAACGCCAAACAAATTAGCGGCAGTAAGGTTACTTTCAATTATCATACCATCTTCACTTACTGTTACATAACCGACCGGGGCTATATCATATAAATCGAAGTATCGCTCCCTTGATATATCAAGTTCGGTCTGCATCCTTCGCAATTCTTCATTTTGCATTTCTAACTCAATTTGATGAACGTTTAAATCATGAAACATTTTTAATCTTTCATCACGTGACAAATTATCTATATTCTCTGGCAATACAGATACCTTTTCTTCTGCTATTTTACGCAAATTGTCATTATTAATCATAATACACCTTCATTTCAATTCACCGCGATTTTCTTATTCACCGCAATAGAACGCAAAGAACACAAAGAACTTTTTTGTATATGACGTTCCTTTTAAGCCCCACCCCAACCCCTCCCCGAAAGGAGAGGGGCTATCTGTCTTCTTAATTACCATAATTTTATATAGAACCATCGTATATAAGCCCCTTCTCCTTCGGGGAAGGGGTTGGGGATGGGGCGAAATTACCCTTCACTGTTAATATTCGTTCTTTCAGTCGTCGCGATTGCGTATATTTCACCGGTTTCATTTACCAATGCTGTCGCGGTTAACCATACATCAACAACTGACCCATCTTTAGTAATTCTTTGTGTTTGGTATGGTTCCAGAATCTTTGATTTTGCTAATTGGGAAATTAATGTCAACTCTTCTTTATTATGATTTTTGGGGATTCTATCTTTGACATTCATCACCAATGCTTCGGTTTCTTTCCAACCATACATTCGTTCCGCACCCGGATTCCAGGCGATTATTTTACCATCCATATCCTGTACAGTAATTGCGTCATATGAATCGCGCACTACCACTGCCAAACGTGCTAATTCATTCGCTTTCCGCAACGATTCACGGATATTTTTTATCTCTGTAATATCCACAAAGGTTATTACTGCACCTTCAATTACATTATCCAGGGTACGATATGGTTTGATATACATTATAAACCATTTTTTGTCTAATGTCTGAACCTCAATTTCCTTTGGTATTAATGTATCTAATACCATCTGGATATCAGGTATCAAGGCATCATACCCGACTAAATTTGATACAATATGACTAACCGGACGGCCCAAATCGCTTATTATCAAATTGATTATTTGTGTGGCAAAAGGTGTAAAACGAAGAATGTACATCCGGTAATCCACAAAAATTGTAGCAATACCGGTGCCGGCCAACAGGTTATTCATATCATTATTAACCCGGGATAAATCACCGACTTTCGTCTGTAATTCCGAATTTACTGTGGCTAACTCTTCATTTATTGATTGCAATTCTTCTTTTGATGTCTCTAATTCCTCATTGGTAGATTGCAACTCTTCATTTACAGACTGCATCTCTTCATTGGATGATTTTAATTCTTCATTAGCGGTTTCCAATTCTTCATTGGTGGTGTGTAAATATTCTTCTTTTGCCCGCAATTCTTCTTTAAGCGCCAGAATATCTGTTTCGGTTTCCGGTGGATATGCAACATTCACCGATTCGTTATCATTTAATGCCAATGGTGACGCAACCTGTTGATTTAATGCCTGTTCCAGAATAACCAGATATAATGGCTCCTCTGAAACCGACAAATGAAACGTCTCTACCGGACGGATAACCATATTTACCAGTGTGAAATGACTGTTTGTTTTAACACGAATACCCGGTGACGACATAGTTTCTTTTAATTCAACGACCTTATGCAGTGCTACCGTCAATTCGCGTTGCAAACCTTCACGTGCCATTTTTAAAATGTTACTGACACCTGCTTCTCCCTGTGCAGGTTCCAGGTACATCCCGGTGCGACCATGTAAATAAAATATATCACCTTTACTGTTAACCAACACTGCGGCCTGAATGACCTGTTGCAGTAACGACTGTTCGGTAAGTTCGCGTAACGGCAACTTTTTAATCCCCATATTTTTTGACAAATCTTTCGGTAAAGCAACATCTATCGCGGTCATTACCGGTAATATCTTACTGGTATTAAATCTTTGTGTGCTATAAATATCATCCCTGCGCTTATAGATTTTGGATTTTCTGTCCATAATGCTGAATAAATCGCCAAAATCACCCACCGTTTCTGATGTACCCAAAAACAGATATCCACCGGGTTTAAGGGCATAATAAAACAGTGGAATAAGTTTTTTTTGTAAATCACCACCCATATATATCATCATATTACGGCAACTAATAAAATCTAATTTAGAAAATGGCGGGTCTTTTATAACATCCTGTTCAGAAAATATCAGCATATCGCGAATGTG
>CAZNLA010000651.1:0-2704 GCA_964573385.1 uncultured bacterium | reverse complement strand
ACTATATATCACAGTTAAATAATTTTTAATTTTGCATTTTTAATTTTTAATTTAACTATATATCACAGTTAAATAATTTTAATTCTGCATTTATAAATTTTAATTTTTAATTTAACTATATATCACAGTTAAATAATTTTTAATTTTGCATTTTTAATTTTTAATTTAATGTCCTTAGCTTTTTACAAATTCACATGTTACCAATTTACGTGATGGCACAATGAATTTTTCAGAATCAAATTGACCCGGGGCAAAACTGGCTTTTACAGCACCTGTGCAGGTCCATTCATCACCACGGAAATTTGCTACATTGGCGTGTAGTGATGTTTCTACTGGTATATCCAATGGATTCCACAGGTAAGCAGTAAATTTTTTCGCTACATTTTTGTCATATGCAACTACCTGCGGTATTATTGCCATCACACGGTCGTCATTGCTGGCGACTAATCCACCGCCCAGTAAGCATGACAATTGTAACGCTTCAACTCCCTGGTATCCCGCTAACATTGTCTGGTCCCATGGATTTTCATATGCAAGATAGGGTAAACTAAGGTAAAATTCGCGTTCTGTAGGCAATGAATCAATAGATCGGTATGTAATTGACATATCTGGTTTATATAATCGTTTCATGGTGCGTGCTTTCGGGTATTGCGCCAATCCGGTGTGGGCAAATAACCACAATACATCCATAATACCCTCGCGGGCATCATCTTCCATTAACAGCAATGCTATCTGTTCCATCGAGAATCCGGTTTCCCATGGTGGAATCTGTGCCAATTGATCGCGCCCACCTGTTGACCCATGGCACCACCCACGGGTATCAAGGTCCGGTGATTCTGATTCATTCCATGTGATACAGTGCATGCTAAGGAATATATTTGCGAAACGTTTGGCGTTTTTCAGGTATTGCGGGTCTTTAAATTTTTTCCATGCAAGCCAATTAGCGGTTACGGCACTGGCATGGCCGAATGGTCTTGCCTGACCAGCACCTACTAAATCGCCTTCAATACTGCAATTAAGAGTCCAAAAATCGTCTTCTAATTTATTGTTTACTTTTGTCAGTAACGATTTAGCGTTATTTTCGAAAGCATTGTCTTTATAAATATCTGCCGCAATAAGATTACTTATTGCTTCCCAAGCACTAACACCGGCGTCCGGAATGCGTGTGCCGGATGCATTCATAATAGCATTCGTGCGTATTTTAATAATTTCCTGCATTTTTTCGTGGAGACTTGGTTGTAATCCGGTGACCTGCGCTTTGCGTAGCATACTTACATAAAACGGTGTCAAACCTATTGTCCATATTGATGTCGGGTCATGGTCTTTATCTTTTTCAAACATGGTTGCCATACGGTCAGATGCGTAGGTTATTTTATCATCATTCCAAACATGTCCCAAGTAGGCCAATGGGCCACAGAATTGCCCGGCGAAGAATGGACTGCCATTGTCCCATTTTGGCCGGGTTCCCGGCGAATAAACATTAGGACCAAGTTCCGGATTAAGGAAACCGGGATAACCTTCCGGTTTTGCGCAATTGTCAGAAAGCCATTTCGCTGCTTCTACCCATGACGCGCCACGTGATTTTGCTACTTCATACGCGCCTACTATACCATCAACAGGGAAATGGATGCGGCAAAGTCGTTCCCAACCATCTGCCATCCAAATATCCCACTGGTTATCCGGCAATTCGACAAGATAATCAACATTAACTGACTGGGCAATACCATCACCTGCCTCAATAAGTACATTAGGGTCTTTATGCAATGAACAATTCCAATTAATGGCACCCATAAGGAACTTTATTCCGCGCATTCCCGGTTTCATCTGCAGGTTATCATCAGTAAATACTATATCATTTGGGGTGTCATTCAACTTGCGGGTTGGCTGTGAATAGATATCTTTGCTGCTGCAAATATCCCAGTTGCCAATTAACATGGTACAACGGGTATTACTGCCATCCGCATTACTAATTTTATTGACTAATAATGGCGAAGATGACTGATAGGTGAGGTGGGCGCGACCGGGACGACCGTAATACCATAATGGTTGGGTAAATCCGGCGCCATTTAGTTGTGTGTCACCCTCATTGCGATAAACCGGTTGTTGGCAAATGGTAGTCATGCTGTGTTCGGTGCCGTCATATTCGTATGGCAATTCAAATGCTGTCATTGCTTCAAGCACTTCAATCGGTTCAACTTGTGGCATCATACGGGTGTTGATACTAAAACCACCTTTGCCATCTGCCGGAAGGCTAACCAGCACTGTCCAGTCGACAATGGTACCGCCAAATTTTTCGCGACCACCAAACATCAGAAAATCATCGCCTTTCTCGCGTAATTCTCCACAGGTTACACGTAAACCACCGATATTCAGCCATTCGTGGTCCTTAAACCGCAACATGGGACGGTCAGCCATACGAAACCATTCAGGACGGTAACCACCGTCAACGGCGGCAAATGTAACGGTCTGATTACCGTTGGATAAATTAATATTTTTCATTATTGCTCCATTTATTTTAGGGGTTAGGGGGGAGGTATTAGGGAATAGGGATTAGGTTTTTACTGCATGAAAACATGTCTAGCTTATTATGGTTAAGTCTATTTTTAAAGATTACGAATTAAGTAAAATATAAATCCCTAATCCCTAATCCCTAATCCCTATCCCCCTAATTTCCTCGTTCTACTTTCTCCCATTCTTCATATAC
>CAZNLA010000650.1:0-2713 GCA_964573385.1 uncultured bacterium | reverse complement strand
AAAAGGTCAATGATATACAGGCTATCCGCATCACCGGCATGCAGGTTAATTAACAAATCCGCGCTTAACCCAACATTCGCCGGCAATCGGTCATTAGGGATTTTAATGGTATAACTATTTGCACCGGCAACCAGTTTCAGTTCGTCCTGACCACGTAATTCAGCATCCTCATAAACTTTTGTGTTACCGGAATTCTGAGCAATTTTTTTCACCAGACTCCAGGTGCAATTTACCGTTATAGGTGCAGTTGTGTTTAAAGATAATGTAATTCCGTCAGCATCCTGTTTTATGAATCGTGATGATAAATTAACAGAAACCGGTACGGATACGGTGTTTTTTGCCGCGATGCGTTTATCTTTATTTAGTGGCTTATCGAATCCCGCGAATTTCCATAAACTGTGGGCAATGCTGTATTGTCCCAAAGATGACGGGTGAACACCATCTGCAGTTAAAACTATTCCTCGGGGTAATTTTTCCTGGTAATCCAGATATTCTTCCTGTACCGGTACATAATACGCACCTTCTGCTTTTGCTACTTCCCGGACAATGTCAGCACATTCACGCAGAAATGGGACGGTTTTATCCAATGCAAAGTAACAATGGGTAGAAGGGTCAGTCGGGGATGGTGACATTAACAACACCGTTATTCCCTGTTCCTGTAAAGTATGGGTAATATTGGTTAACGCCTTGCGATAATAATCCTGAATAGGTTTTTTATCTTTGCCGGGTTGCCAACTGTTAATAGCCTCATTCATGCCATACATTATGCTGACAATTGTCGGTTTATATTTTAAAACACGGTCAGCAAGTTTGGTGGGGCTATCATTGGCAGTATCGCCACCCTGACCGCTATTAATAACGGTAAAATTACTTTCCGGGTGGTAATGTTTAAATACCCGTGCCAGCAGTGGTGGGTAACTATTAAATGCAGTTATACTATCACCAAGGCAAACCCAACGATCGCCATCATGCAGCATACTTGTCTCACTTTCTGCAGCAAATGAGATATTAAACATCAGGCATAAACTGCAAATTATTCCAATAATTTTTTTCATAATAATTATTTGACAAAACTCCTCTGTTAACGTTGCTATTTAAAGCAGGTTTCTGTTTGAAAGCGGTAATAAAGTAAGAAATTGATATATTTATTCAGGTAACATTCTGCCACCAGGACCACCGGGTGCAGCACTTGGAGGCAATGGAATCGCGCTGAAATCTATATTTTGGGTTTCAATTGCTGATGACAATTTACCATCTTTAGTAAACATTAAAGTAGCGATGATATCACCTTTTACATTACTTTCCTGTACAACTACTGCTTTTCCGGTAATTTCCAGTTTATTTTTCCCGTCAGTTAATTTTTTTGAGGTAATATCTTTTTCTGAAATATTAAACGCTGGATTTTGATTAAATTGCCATACAAACTCACCGGCAAGGCGTAACCATGCCTGGGTTGCATTACCCGCGGTTACTTCAGTATCAATAATTGGTAAGGCTGTTTGGAAAAATTGCTGGCGGGTATTAAGGTCTGTCATTAACCATAAATTAACATTGTCATCAATGGCAATGATATTAGTACGCTGTAATGGGGTAGGGACATCAAAACTGCGCAGGATCATTTCATTTGGTGCTGCCCCGCCAAAATAACCGGGTAGTTGAATGCTGTAAAAAAATTTGTTAGAAAAAATGGTTGTTAATTGATTATTAGATATCAGATTAGGATTTATTTCCCTGGTAAATTCACGACCATCAGTAAATTTTAAACAGTGTGCCCAGTTTTTTATTAATTCTTTATCAAAATTAACAAGATTTTGTTCGTCAATTTTATGTTGTTCCGGCAATTTGTTACTTCGTAACCATCTTACTTGCAATGATATCCGTTTTGATTTCATATCTTTTGCTATTGGTATATTAATTATTTTGCTGGCAGAAGTAATATCATCGTTGACGGGTATAACTACATTTGATACCCCACCACCTGCAGGGGTGGTAACAGAAACTGCATTTGCTGGTTTTGATATCGATAAAAATATAAAAACAGTGGTAATGATAAATAGAATTTTTTGTACAAACATCGGTATAACCCCCAAATATATATAAATTGGATAAGTTTTCGGTTTTCAGATGTGGTCACTTCGACTGGCTAAGTGACCTTTATATAAATCCTGGCTTTTATTCTGCGAATTTATTTGCTAACTGATTGGTAATATAAAATAGTGCAATTAAATTGCACATAATTTAGATAAACAAGAAGTTTTTTCTTTAAAACTTACGGGTAAATTCTAACTTGTCATTAAAGAATACTGATGCTTTTGATGGTCCATTTCCCTGTACAGTTTCGGTTATCTCTTCGCCACCGGTGTGGTCTTTACTGTATACGTTATGGTTGCCATCTTTATCTTCAACTCTTATCTCTAATTTACCAGTATCTACATCCATGGGGACGGTGAAGACAATAGTGGTATTATGTAAATCTTCCAAACCTACTTCTGGCACCGGGGTTTCAATGTTATCTTGTCCGCTACTAATGATTAAATCAACATTGCTGCCACGCTTTACTTTGCTGCCTTCTTTAGGTTTGCAACTTATAATTCTGTCGCCTTCAATACGTGGGTGGGTAGCGTAGTTTTCATTGCCGGTTCGCAAACCTGCTTCATTTAATCGTTTTCTGGCGTCATATTCGGTGAGTTCTGTCAGTTCCGGCACTTCCGTC
>CAZNLA010000649.1:0-2714 GCA_964573385.1 uncultured bacterium | reverse complement strand
GAAGTGCCATTATTAGCCTATGCTGGCAGAATTGCGAAAGAAAAAAATATTCCCCGTTTATTATCATCATTTAAAGAAATTGTAAAAAAAGAACCTGATACCCACCTATTGTTAATAGGTGGCGGTCCATATGATACTGAGGTTCAGAATTATATTAATGAGAATAATCTGCAAAACCGCGTAAAAATGACCGGGTTTGTACCACGCGAACAATTAATAGCAGGTTTAAAAGAAGCAGATATTTTTGTATTCTCTTCATTAACAGAAACCCAGGGACTGGTAATTGGTGAAGCAATGGCATGTAATTTGCCGATTGTTGCAGTCACTGCAGATGCTACCTGTGACCTGATTGATAATGGTTGCGAAGGTCTGTTAACCGCGGATAATGATGAAGAAATAGCAGAAGCCACAATAGAGTTAATAAATAATAAGAAAAAAGCGGCCGAAATGGGGGTTTCTGCACGGACACGGGTAGAAACAATATCTGCAAGAAAATGTACTGAAAGATTAATTGATATTTACCATCGGGTTATCAGCAATTCACCATCAAAATACGATAGTACATGGCAACATATGAGATCTTTATTTAAAATGTGGATGCGGAGAAGATAAAAAAACAGGAAATTTGCTGTTTAAGAGAAATATAATTTAAATGGTCGCTTTGACAGACTCTGCAATCGTTCATTGATTTTTTCAAAGTAACCTATAACGAAAATCCTGAAATAAAATGGAGAGATATATGCGTATATTTTTTATCTTGATTATTATTGTTTTGGCAACAACTGCCTTTGCTCAACAGTTATCACCTGCCAAATTAATCGCGGCTAAATATGGTGATGCTGTGGTTACCGTTAAAATATCTGTTAAGATGCGGATATCAGGTGATGGTGAATCCTCAAACCAGGAACAGAAAAATGAAATCATAGGTACAGTTATATCACCGGACGGGATAATTTTGGTACCGTTTTCTGCTACAGACCCGACAGATATCGTGTCACGTTCTTTAAGTGATAGTGATGAAGCTAATTTTAAAATGAATGTAGAATTAATTGAGTTAAAGGTTCGAACCCCGGAAGGATTGGAAATTCCCGGGAAAGTAATTCTGCGCGATCAGGATATGGACCTTGCATTCATTAAATTGAATAAAAAACCGGAAAAGCCGATGAAATATGTTGATATAAACCTCAATTCCGCAGTGTCATTGTTGGATGACGTTGTGGTAATGGGCAGAACAGGCCCTGCTATTTACCGGTCATTATGCGTGAATAACGAACAGGTTGAAGTAATGGTGAAAAAACCACAACCTTTTTATATACTAACTCATTCCGGTAACGCGTCTGCTTTAGGTTCACCGGTATTTGATAAAGCAGGTAAGTTTGTAGGAATTATGGTGCTTCGGGCAATGACCGCACTGCGTGGGTCAAATAATAATAATGGACCACACGCAATAGTGCGACCTGCCGGGATAATATTAAAATCCGCTGGCGGTTTATTAAAAAAGAGTGATAAAACTGTTGCTAAAGTAATTGTTCCTGCCACAGATAAAAAGTTGAAAGCACCGATAAAAGTTAAAGCTATAAAAGAAAAAAGTAATGATGATGCAACTGTTATAAAGAAAAAAGCTGTTAAAGTAGCAGATAAGAAGATTACAAAAAAAACTACTGCTGATAAATCTGCGGTAAATAAAAAAGTAAATAATGACAAGCCTGTAGTGAAGAAAAACGTGAAAGAAACTGGTAAAAAACAGGTTGATTTGAAGAAGCAAGTAAAACCATCAGCAAAGAAAGTTGTAAAAACCAACAAATTAGAAGTAATTCCGGTAAAAAAGAACTAATAAAATTTTTATTTTAGCAACATTCGTTTTGGAACTTTGTCTAAAATTAAACGTATATGAAATTATGGACAAAGGAATACCAATGAGAAAAGAATGGGATGAATTATCAGTAATCACCACGATTATAAATGCTTATGAGGCGGGTGAGAGGCTTAGTTATTCATTCGTTGAAAAAAACTATCCATCGCTAATTCGCGCGGCGGAGCGACTTTTTGGCACCTGGGCAAAAGCTATTCAGGAATCCGGGATTGATTATAACAGCATACGGAAATATAAAACATGGAACAGAGAAAAAATAATTGACCGTATCATTGACCTTAATAAAAAAGGTGTTGATTTGAACTGGCGTAACGTATCTGAAAAGGCTGATCCCGGTTTGGCTGCCGCGGCACTGCGAAATGGCAGATTTAAATCATGGAATGACGCTTTAATAGCTTCCGGTTTAAATCCGGATGATGTCTGTAAATACCAACGTTGGGACAATAGTCGTATCAGTGATGAATTACAATGGTTGCAGGAACAAGGGGTAAACTTAGACCAAAACAGCTTGCAACGCGAAGCACCGGCGTTATTAGCGGCAATTTATCGTTTAAATGGTAGCCTGACAGATGCCAGAAATATTGCCCACGTGAATTCAGATGAAAAAGACGAGATATTAGTATAAGGTTCCCAAAAATTTAATAATCTTATTATAACCAGCAGATATTATTTTCTGCTGGTTTTTTTTATTAAATCATTCTTGATCCGCTATAAAATGTGTTACTATGTGAATATTTATTAAATAAATCTGATTAATTGGTTAATTATCGATAATTATTTAAAAATAGGTAAGTATTCGGTAAACCCCATCTTTCTAATTCATTTATGCCCATCATTTAAT
>CAZNLA010000648.1:0-2716 GCA_964573385.1 uncultured bacterium | reverse complement strand
CCCGGATGACATTGATCTGGAAGGATCATGATTACCTATAACAGCACTACCACATGCAAATATGCCTGTAAGCGACGTGAAATAATTTTTCACCTTAATATGACCTTTATCATCTTTTTCCAACGCTAAATCATTATCAATTCCGGCGGATACTAAAATAGCGTCATATTGACTACAAAAATCATCTGTAAGTTGAACATTTTCATGTTTTACAGATATACCAGTTGATAGAATTTCTGCTATTTCATCTTCAATCACTTCAACAGGCAATATCTCTTCTGAATATTTTAATCGTATTTTACTTAATAATTTGCTATTTTTTTCAAATAAATCTATTTTATATCCCGCGCGTCTCAAATAATATGCCGCGGATAATCCAGCCACACCAGCGCCTATAATTGCGATATGTTTATTAATGTTTAAAATTTCAGGTGAATATTTAGTATCTGATGCTATTCTTTTTAAAGCACAAATTGATAAGGATTCATCAAATTGTTTTCTTTTACATGCTTTTTCACAATATCCGGGACATATTCGCGCAAAAATTGCTGGCATTGCTATATTTTCTTTAATTATTCTTATAGCGTTCTTAAAATTCCCTTCGCTAATCATTAACATCATTTCGGGAATATCCGCATGTGCCGGGCAAGCAATTTGGCATGGTGCCACACAATCACCGCGGTGTTCGCTAAGTAACAATTCTAACGCACTGCGTCGCGCCTCAGCGATATCATTGCCATCTGTCGTATAACTTCCCCCATTCACCACAGTCGTGGCACAGGCAGGCATATAACGCGAAATACCGGTTATTTTAACCAGACATATATAACATGAAGTGTGTGGTGGGTAATTTTCTAAAAAGCATAACGAAGGTATATAAATACCAACTAATTTTGCGGCCTGAAGTACAGAAATACCTGCCGGTGCAATATATCTTTTTTCATTAATGCTAATATTGACAGTACCGGCTTCTATCATTAAATCACCTTAAAATACTAATCCGCCACGTCCTAATCTCCATGCCATTGGTTTCATGAAAAATCTACTGGATACAACGGTTATATTGGGTCTGCTAAGCAACATTGACCGTAATCTGTAGGCGGAAAAGTTGTGGAGTAAATGAGTTATAAAAGTACCTGTTTCAAACTCAGGCAGAACAATAATAATTCTATCATTTTTGCGTTCTAAATCTATATTATCTACATATTCGTTAATCGGTTCCATTAACCACCTGTATGGTGATGGTACAATATCTAACCTGACAGAGTTGCCTATATATGGTTCAACCAGGGTTTCCCATTTCTTTTTTAATCTCGGTGTTTTCTCTGGGTCAATTTCAATATGAACCGCGCGC
Source organism: uncultured bacterium (assembly GCA_964573385.1). Classification (GTDB taxonomy): domain Bacteria; phylum Armatimonadota; class Hebobacteria; order CAIYQO01; family CAIYQO01; genus JBAXQQ01. The sequence goes on along the minus strand of CAZNLA010000648.1, from coordinate 1,362 downwards.
AAAATACTATCCGGTCTTCCGGTTACAATAGATCTTCCGCATTCCAAACCTTCAAGTATACCACGATGAATATCAGAGGATATTAACACTAATACTGTTAATTGCTCAGGTTTTTCAGTTAATGGGTTATAATCATCCGGTGATACCACCATAATCTCATCAAACCATTTATAATGTTTATGAATTGAATAAGAAATGGTAATCAATATCGGTAATATACATACCACCATCCACGCACCGTCATGGAATTTTGTTACTGCCTGTATTAACGCAACCGCACCAGTTACCAAAGCACCGAATAAATTTATGGCCATGGTCTGTTGCCAACCCTTAATAGCCATCAATTTAGCTTTTTTAGCCATACCTAACTGAGATAAAGTGAAACAAATAAATACACCAACGGCATATAACGGTATCAACGAGTTTGTGTTTGCTTTATATAGAATGATCAGGAAAATCGAGAAAATAGTTAAAGCGAAGATTCCGCGGGTATGCACTAATCTGTCACCTAAACTTGCAAATGCTTTAGGTGCAAAACCATCTTTAGCAACAATGGCCAGCAAACGCGGGAAACCAGCAAAGCTGGTATTTGCGGCGATCAATAAAATTAACAGGGTAGCGATTTTTACTCCACCATATAAATATAATCCCATTCCAGATAATGTTCCACCTAATGGTGTAAATGCAGCACTGGAAATAAGTGAAATTACCGTCTGGTTTTCTGTCATATGAACATTGTAGATATATGTGCAGAAACTGGTACCCATAAACATTAATAACAAGCCAATCATTAACAATAATAATGTTTTTGATGCGTTTTTTGCTTCCGGCGGTTCAAATGCGGATACACCATTGCTCACAGCCTCAACACCGGTAAGTGCCGAACATCCACTGGCGAATGCTTTCAGCACAACCATTAGCATTAGGCCTTTAACGGCAAATGATGACTGTTCCAGTGGCGGTGACGGATAAGGATTCAAATTACCGCCGAAATATTTAACAGCGGTAAAAATTATCACCAGTGTTAACATGGTCATAAAGAAATATGCAGGGAATGCAAATAACCATCCTGATTCTTTAGTACCGCGTAAATTTATAAAAGCAACTAGTAACAGGAAAAATATACAAATCGGGACAGTCCATGGTAACTCTAAACCTACCAAAATAAACTTTCCGTGCAGTACCGGCCAACCTGCTGCTAAGTTTTCAACACCTGAAGATACAGATACCGCTACAGTTAAAATATAGTCGATAAATAACGCGGCTGCAGCAAGCATACCCGGTAAAGTGCCCAGATTATCACGGGCAACAGTGTATGAACCACCACCGGATGGATACAAGTGTATCGCCTGGCGATAACTT
>CAZNLA010000647.1:0-2717 GCA_964573385.1 uncultured bacterium | reverse complement strand
AGTATCCATTTATTATCATCATGAATCATCTTATTTATCTCTGCAGCATACGGTACTATCCAACGACGAAAAGTATCAACGCTTACCATTGGTGGTGACGCCAGTTCCGAACCTACTGAGAAAAAAAGTTGTGCCACATTTGATTCTATAGCAATTCTATATACCTCACGACACCTTATCATTAAATTATCTAATACTGACACCACTAAATCCGGACATGTCAGGGACCATATCGACATTTCTTCTAAATTAGAACTATAGTAAATTGTCCCTATTGGTTCTCCTAAATCTAACATCATTAATCCTAATTCGTCTGGAAATTCTGTTGCTTCCTGTCTTATTTTCTCTAACTGAGGTAAAAGTATTTGGGCAATTTCCTCTACAGGGAATAAGGGGAACTTGGCAAATATTTCTAAATCGTCTTCAGACTCCAATATCTTCTTAGTTTTTGGCCCTTCTTCCCCACCCAATCTATTTTCACTCCATAATTCCATGTTATTATATCTGTAAAAAGTTCTGCTTATGTTTTCATTGCCATCTGTAAATGTTTCTGTAAATATTTCAACATCTTTTGAAAATGTTGGCACAAAGGCATTGCGACGATTCAACCATATTGCATGGTCAAGTGCAACAGAAGTAATTTCTTTATAATATGGATTATTCAGAACATCTGCATAATATCCGGCAGAATGATAAGGAAAAAGCATCCAAATCGGTACTTTTTCTGTTTTGTCACCGCGCAAAAAAGCGATAATCTTATCTCTTGAGTTCATTCTGTGCTTTTCCATTTTCGCATTTTATTTATCATCATCCTCTTTTCTGATGCGGATGATAATAATGCTTGCAAATAAGGTTCATCACCGCTTTGCAATGCTTCCCGCCATGCTGACAATTCATTTATTAATAATGATAATGATGATAAAACTCTGTCACGATTTGTCATTAATATATCGCGCCATAAAGCAGGATTACCTGCGGCAATTCGCGTTGTATCGCGGAAACCGCCTGCCATAAATGGCAATGCCATTTCATCATAATTGCTACTAAAAACTGCGTTAACCAAAGAAGATGCTACTAAATGCGGCAAATGACTTGTAAGAGAAACAATATCATCATGACTTTCCGCATCAATTATAATAGGTGATGCGCCTAATAATGTAATTAAACTATATAATTTTTCCGCAGAATCACCGCCGGATTTTTCATTCTCACATAAAGCCCATGTTGCACCTTTATACAGACCTGCACGAGCATGTGATAATCCGGCTTTATCAGATCCTGCCATGGGATGACCACCAACAAAATATATATCGTCTGGCATTGCAGTAACCGCGCTATTCATAATTGCCCGTTTTGTACTGCCTACATCAGTTACGATTGTTTCCGGATTCAAAATCAATGATAATTGCGCTAACTGGTCAATTATCGTTTGCACCGGGGTGCATAATATCACCAGGTCACAGCAAGAAGTTGCGGCAATATCACTGGATAATTGATTGAAAATTTTCTTTTCATCAACAAATAACTGGTCTGCTTCTATTATAGTCTCGTTTCTGCGCGCAATTCCAATTATTTCGATACATGGTGATAACGAACGTAAATCAATTGCTATGCTTCCACCCAATAGTCCCAAACCTACTATTGCAACTTTCTTAAATTTTATATCATTAACATTTTCTATCATCGCGGTTATCTTTCTGCATATATACCGCTAAATCCTGCTTTTAAACAGTTAAATTATATGGTTTCACCACCATAAGGGTGAGGATCACGATAAAAATCAGTTAATCTTCCTTCGTGTTCTATTAATATTTGATTTGTTAATATACTAAATTTATGCATTTCCTGAATAATATCCCGCGCGCGCCATTGAGGTGGAATGATAATAATATCAGCAGGATTAGCTAACAGATAATCGCGAAACTCTATTCTTTGTCCTGTTCCGGGGACAAATGTACCGACTTTGGATTTATCAGAATCAACCACCACCGGAAATCTTAAAGAATCAAGGCAATACCTATCAATAAACGCGGCAGATTTACCAGTACCACCCCAAATTGCAACTTTTTTCCCGCTAATATAAATTTCTTCCAACTGTTTTTGTATAACGTACATTGCTTTATCAGTGGCATCACGATATTTTAATGACTCATCGGCATGGGCTAAATGATGCGGAGTACCACTTAACACCATTAACCCGTAAATTACTTCACCATCATAACCATGGCCGATTTGTTTTACAGTTGCGCCACATGTATTGATCATCTTCATAAATGATGTTGATGTAAAATGAGATGAATGTTCATAATAAAAATCAACAGTTCTATTATTTTCTAATGCTCTGTCAACGCAAGGAACTTCAAAATATGCTAATGGTTGCAATCCAATAGTAGCCGCTACAAAAGATATCCGTTGCAGGAAACCAATAGGATTTGTAAGATGTTCTAAAACATGCCTGCTTATTATTAAATCTGGTTGTAATTCCGGCAAATGAATCGCTGGGTCAAAATATTCTGCGCGAAAAGTAACATTTTTATATTCACCTGCGGCACCATTAGGATCAAACCCAATAAAAGTTCCGCCAGGTTTGCTATTAGCCAAAGCAGCAATGAAAGAGCCATCACCATGCCCAATTTCAACAACAGTTGGGTTTTCAGGTATTCTTGATAACAATGACAGTTGTACTTTCTTAAGAAAATCTGACCATGACGCGCCAC
>CAZNLA010000646.1:0-2719 GCA_964573385.1 uncultured bacterium | reverse complement strand
ATATATTAAGGCCTGCGATAATTCGCAGACCTCTCTAATAGGTGGTCATATGCATAGTTTATTAAAGATTGCTGTTGAATTGCATGATTCAATCAAACTTCTCAGTGTTACCTCATCAGATATATATTTTTATAATCCTCTTGATTATGCCTGGATTCCACATGCAATGTATTTGGAAAAATTCGGTAAAGGTCACAAAAAAGTGTTGCTAATGGGGATGAATCCAGGCCCATTTGGTATGGCCCAAACAGGTGTTCCATTTGGTGATATTGTGATGGTTAAAGAATGGCTTGGTATCGAAGGGTATGTTGGAAAACCGGATTATGAATTGCCTAACCGACCTGTAGATGGTTTTTCCTGTTTAAGACGTGAGGGAAGCGGAAAAAGATTATGGGGATGGGCAAAGGATGAGTTTAGTTGCGCTGATATTTTTTTTAAAGATTTTTTTGTTATTAATTATTGTCCATTGATATTTTTTAATAAAAATGGAAATAACATTACTCCGGATAAACTACCAAAACAGATTCAAACTGAATTACACATTATTTGTGATAAAGCTATTTCTGATTCAATATCTATATTAAAACCACAATATGCCATTGGCATTGGTAATTATGCTACTGAACGTTTGCGAAAAATTATCTTAGATGAGAATATAGTTATTGATTCAATTATTCACCCAAGTCCGGCAAATCCCATGGCAAATCGTGGTTGGTCTGAACAAGTAAATAAAAAACTTTTTGAAATAGGAATTTTCGCTGATAATAAATAATTGCATATTTTAGCGTGCATTGGTATGATTTAGAAAAATAACGGGAGTTCAAATAATGAATAAAGTTCTTGTTATCCATGGGCCAAATCTGAATATGCTGGGTACACGCGAACCGGAAATATATGGCACACAGACTTTAGCTGATATAAATGACGGTATGAAAGAAATTGCCACTGACTTAGATATTGAACTGTCATTTTATCAAAGTAATAATGAAGGTGATATTGTAACTAAAATTCAACAGGCAATGGGTAAAATGCAAGGGATTATAATTAACGCCGGTGGATACACTCATACTAGTGTTGCTATCGCCGATGCGCTAAGTGCTGTTAAGATACCTGCTGTAGAGGTACATTTAAGCAATTTGTTTGCACGTGAACCATTCAGGCATCATAGCTATTTAAGTCCTGTGTGTGTGGGTATGATTTGTGGATTTGGCAGTAATAGTTATATGTTGGCAGTCAATGCGATTGATGAAATAATGAATACGCGTTATCCGGTATTTTCACATGGAAATGAATAGAAACATAAGAGTTGAAAAAGTAATAGAACAAATGCACGTCGGCGGATATAGTGCTATGCTAATTACTTCTTCAGCCAATATTTACTATTTATCAGGCTTTTCAGGTTCATCAGGTGCGTTGATTATTACAGAACATGAAAAATTACTATGTTCTGACTTTAGATATAAAACGCAATCTGCTGAGCAATCACCGGACTGGAAATTTATTGAATTAGCAGGTTCGTTAATTCAATGCATAGCTAATATATTACGTGATTATGATTTTGTTAATATAGCTTTTGAATCTGATTATATTAATTATTCAGAATATAAAATTCTGGAAGAAAATGGTTTAATTGAACTATTAACTCCGGTAAAAAATATTGTCGAAAATATTAGAGTTGTAAAGGATGCTGATGAATTAACTCTCATCAGCAAAGCCGCTAAAATTACAGATATTGCATTTAATCGGGTGTTAGAAATTATTAAACCCGGATTATCAGAACATGAGATAGCAATAGAGGCAGAATACACGATGCTAAAGGCTGGGGCATCCGGTGTTGCTTTTGATATTATAATTGGTGCAGGTGGAAACGGCGCAAAACCACATAGTAATCCCGGGGATTATAAACTTAAATATGGTGACATGGTAGTCATAGATATGGGTGCTAAATATGGCGGGTATTGTGCGGATATGACACGAACTGTATGTGTTGGCAATGCCGATGATACATTAAATGAGATTTACGATGTTTGTTATCAGGCACAAACTGCTGCTTTATCATCTTTACGTGCCGGTCAACGTGGGTGTGATGTTGACAAAGTAGCGCGTGATGTTATTACTATGGCAGGATATGGCGAATTATTCGGACATGGCTTGGGACATTCTGTAGGGATAGAAATACATGAAAATCCCAGATTATCAAAAGCTTGTTGTGATGTTATACCATCAGGAACAGTAATTACTGTTGAACCAGGGATTTATATACCTGAAAAGGGTGGGGTAAGAATAGAAGATTTGGTGGTTGTAAATGAATCTGGTTGTAAAATAATAACTGGTGCTGAAAAACCAGCTAAGTTACTTTGTTTATAAAGTAAAATTTTAAAGGGGAAATCAAATGCAAAATGTTGCTCTTATAGGTTGTGCACATATACACACACCGGGATTTATCGGTACACTAAAAAACCGTGATGACATTAAGGTAGTTGCGGTTTGGGATCATAATATAGAACGCGGAATGCTTCGCGCAAAAGAATTATCTGCACCATTCGTTGCAGATTTATCGGAAATTCTGAATAACGATATTATAGGTAGTGTTGTCATTGCTTCCGAGACTAACATGCACGAAGAATTAGCAGTAGCGGTAACCGCTGTTAAAAAGAATCTATTTATTGAAAAACCGTTGGGTATGACTGCGAAAGATTCTGCTGTTATTTATAAAGCT
>CAZNLA010000645.1:0-2730 GCA_964573385.1 uncultured bacterium | reverse complement strand
GCTCCAGATAAGCAAGCACGGATAGAGGATCGGAATGTACGGCCGGAATGTAAGTGTTTTATTACGATCTGGCGTCCTTTGCACAAATTCCTTCATGGTACTGGTTGCCTTTAGATTTTATTTAGGTTTCTGGCAACCTGTTTAAATTGAAATTTTAGCCCATGTGAATATCTGGAAAATTAATAATGTCAAGAGGATATGTCAGATGGACTTTTAATCTGAATAAACCCGACGAGCGACAGTTCCATCAGGAGGTCATCCTTACAGTTTTATAACTTTTTAACAGATTTTTCGCAGGTAATTTCACGGGAATTTCGAGGTAAAGCAGGTTTGATAGTTAAGTTCTCCGAGACTTTGCAAACGTTTAGGGTTGCTCGAATTCTACATTTTGTATACCTCAACCAGTTTCCCTGAAAAATTATTTTATAACTAAGGTAACCTGAATAATAATTTCTTAATACTTTTGTCGCGAAAAACAACTTTACTAAAACAGTACATATGTGCAATTACAAACTTGCGATCAATAAGAATCAGACAATTACATGTGGGGTCCGCGATACTGCTGTGCCGATTGATAGTAAGGGTTTATGTATTTTTCACAGTGAAGATTTATCCTGGAAAGCAGAAAATGATTTCAATAGAAATTTTAAAAATTTATTGGAGGGTCTTGTCAGTAAAATAGATTCTGAAAAATGTAAAAGTGTAAAGTTGCCATTTCAGGGATTTATTATGATCAATAGTGATTCCATTCATCAGGGTTCTTCTGATTTCCTGATTAAAAATGTTGAAAATAACGATAAAATTGACTTTTCATATTCTACTTTTTATAGTAACATCATTTTCCAGGGTTGCAAATTTCGGGAAGGACATTTTGAAAATGCAGTATTTAAGGCAAAAGCAACATTCAGAGATGTCATTTTCAAAGGAAATGCGTATTTTACCAATGCATCATTTCACAATCATGTTTTATTTTTTAAATGTGATTTTGACGATTTTGCATTTTTTGATGGATGTAATTATTACATTACCGATAAGGGACCTGCGAATTTAAGGATGGAGGAAGTAGCTTTTAAAGGAGATTCAGATTTTTCAAAATCAACCTGTTTTCATCATGTGCTTTTCAAAAATGTAAAATTTTATTTATCAGCCGATTTTGATAACACCTCATTTGAACATGAATTCATGTGGGATAATGTGGAAGTCTGTGATATTGCACATTTCTACGGAACAAGTTTTAATAAACCAACATCCTCTTCAAGCCAGTATATGCCGGTTCATCTGACCGATGTTTTAATTGCGGACAATGGCTCTGTTGTATTTCAGGGGAAAAAGCCCATGGATGATGTGGTCAAAGGGGAAATGTTCCTGGCATTGAATGCCCTTTCAACAGGAAAAATTCTTTTCAGGGATTTTAATTTGAAACGCATATACAGCAAAACAAGAAAGGAATTACTTGAACTGGAAAAAAAGGGGATGGTCGAATTTGGTGATGGATGTCAAAAATATTATTGTCAGACGGATATCTTTGAAATTTGGATAAATGAAACAAATCAGAAATTCATTCTTGATGTAACTAAGGTATTCTGTAACTATTTTGAGTTTCAGCAGGGTGTTAACTTGGGTGTTGAAATTGTTTCAAAAAATGCTGATGTCATCACGTACTTTTATTTTACCGACGAGAAAATTACCAAAGAAGATTTTCTGATAAAGATAAAACAGACGGAAAGGGATTTATGGTACACATTCGATCATTTAATAAAAACAACATCCCTTGCTGTGCCTAAAAATCAAATTGAATTTCGGAATATCCTGTGTGATCTGAGTAATATTTTTATCAAGATCGGGAATACTGTTACGGGCGGAGGCGCTTTTAATTCATATGATCTGAACAAAATATTTCGCGCAGTTGCCCCTTTTGGCGATCAGGTCATCAATGCCGATGACAATCAATTAACTAAATTAGCAGCTCTTAATGATAAATATACTAAAACCCTTATAGTTATGGGAGACTTAATTACCGGGAACAATGTAGCCAATCGTTCCAGTGTGATTGGTTCATTTAATACGAACAGCAATAATCAGGATGAAGAGATTTTACGTGCCGTTCAGGCATTAAGTGAAATGATACAGAATCAGTCTGATCAGGAAGCAAAACGGCATTTTCAGGATTTTGCTGAAGAACTGTCAAAGCCAAAACCGGAAAAGGAAAAACTGAAAGGTTTTTGGAGTTCATTGACCTCCATATTACCCAATATCCTGACAATGACTAACATTGTCGAACATATCACTAAACTATTTTAACTGTTCATATTTTACCCTGCCCAGGGTGAGAGGGGTAGTTTAACTACATTTACCGGAATATTGTTATATTTCTGATTTTCCACATATATACGGATTATTGGAAATATAACAGCTAAATCTGTAAAAGTAGAATTATAATGAACTAAAGATTTAAGCACTATAACCTCAAGCATGATATTGGTCCGGTTCACTTGACCTGACCGGTTCCTTGGGCATGGACTGTACTTCCCTGTTTTCAAGCAGTTCCCTTATTCGCGGATAGGCGCCGAGAAACAGATAAATCCCGATGGCGATTAATACCAGGGAGATTATCAACGTAATGTTATAAATGGAGATGGAAATCAGGTTCGACTGGTAAAGCACCTGGGTGAGAATAACGCCCAGCCATCCGCTGGTATGGTTTAAAAAACTGTAAAGCCCTGAGATTGT
>CAZNLA010000644.1:0-2737 GCA_964573385.1 uncultured bacterium | reverse complement strand
CAGAACACAAAAGAAGAAATTATAAGAACTCTTTGCGTTCCTTGTGTTCCTTCGCGGTGAATAATTGATACTTGCATAACTGAAAACTAATCACATGTATTTGGGGTTGGTATTGGCATTAGTCATAAAATATCGGTAAAATATACATAGAGGAGAAAATAATGAAATCAATTTGGTTTAATGCACATCATTCCCCCATTGGGGCTTTCGCATCGTTCACCATTGGATACCAGGGACAAAAGGGTGGTTTTGGTTTAGAGATGGGGAAACCTGCTGACCAGAATGTATATATCGGTTTAGAAACTAAAGAAAAAGGTAAATTTCAGGCGTTGCCATTTTACACCGGCAGCGAGGATGCAAGTGCGCGATATGATATCGAGAAAAGTGAAACCACTGAAGCACAGGAAGACAAATCAATAATTACTGCATTCACAACTGACGAAGTTAGCCGTAATTATAAACTGTCTACTGACACATGGAATGCCGGGGATATGACCTTCACCATCTATTCACCGGTCCGTGGTATCCCGGACCCGGCATTAACATCTGACGAAGAATTGGCCGCGGTAGTATTGCCGGCGGTAATGGTGGAGATAACGGTGGATAATACCAGGGGAGAAACCCCTCGCGACGCGTTCTTCGGTTTTCAGGGGAATAGCCTGCAGACATTTTTACGTCGGTTGGAAGATACCACTGATGGTAAAATAAAAGGTATTGGCGAAGGCAGACATTTTGCCATTGCCGGTATAGGTGATGACATTGATGCCCGTCAGGGATTCACCATTGAAGACCTGATAGCGCCAAAGATAAAAGAAAATACAAAATTCGGCATCGCGAATACCGTTGCTTTAGTTATGAGCACCCCTGCCGGCGAAAAGAAAACGTTCCGCTTTGCAGTATGTTTTCACCGCGATAGTTATGCCACTGCCGGTTTGGATACCACCTATTTTTACCGTAGATTTTTCAAAAATATTGAAGAAGTTGCTGCTTACGCATTGGATAATTTTGACCGATATATCTGCTGGGCAACAGAAGCCGATACTATGCTGAGCACATCAAAACTTAATGAAAACCAACAATTCATGCTGGCACATGCAACACGCAGTTATTACGGCAGCACAGAGTTCCTTGATTACCAGAACAAACCGTTATGGGTGGTTAACGAGGGTGAATACCGGATGATGAACACCTTTGACCTGACCGTTGACCAACTATTTTACGAAATGAAGATGAACCCGTGGACAGTGCGCAATGTGCTGGATTTATACGCAACCCGTTACAGTTATTATGACACAGTACATTTCCAGGGAGACCCGACAGCGTATCCGGGTGGATTAAGTTTTACCCATGACATGGGAACAACCAATATCTTCTCACGCCCACAATTTTCATCATACGAATTATTTGGGTTAGATGACTGTTTTTCGCACATGACCCACGAGCAACTGGTTAACTGGATTTGTTGTGCCGGCACATATTATAAACAAACCGGGGATGACGCCTGGATAACCGAAAAATTATCAATTTTACGCGATTGTCTGCGCAGTTTGTTAAATCGCGACAATCCAAATCCGGCAAAACGTAATGGCGTAATGTCATTAGACAGCGACCGTTGTCTGACCGGCGCGGAAATTACCACCTATGACAGCCTGGATATATCTTTGGGGCAAGCACGTAATAATGTGTATCTGGCAGTTAAAACATGGGCAGCATACCTGACATTGCAAAATATATTCACAGCCAAAAACTTAACAGAAGAAGCGGATATTGCGTTGGAACAATCATTGCGTTGCGCAAACACAATTTCAATTAATCTCACTGCGGATGGCTATATTCCCGCGGTTATTGATGAAGGTAATGACTCGAAAATCATCCCCGCTATCGAAGGCCTTGCTTTCCCATACGTAATGGGGCTACATGAAGCGATAGACGAAAACGGCAACTACGGTAACCTTATTCGCGCGTTGCGCACCCATCTTAAACATGTTCTTAACCAGGACATCTGTTTATTCCCGGATGGCGGCTGGAAATTATCATCAACCAGTGACAACTCATGGTTAAGCAAAATTTACCTATGCCAGTTTATCGCCCGCAAAATCCTCGGTTTTTCATCAGAAGATACGAACGCATCTGATGCTGCCCATGTTGCCTGGTTGCTAAACCCACAAAACTCATACTATAGCTGGAGCGACCAAATTCTGCGGGGAATCGCGAAGGGTAGTTTATATTACCCACGCGGGGTAACCTCAATATTGTGGCTTAACGAATAGTAGTGACAACACAAATTAAATAGTTTTCAGATATTGTCACTTCGACAATATCAGGTTTATATTTGCAGTACTTTCGCTTTTTAGCAGAAATCTGCAAGTAATTGGTCGCTTCGACAGGTTCAGCAACCGGTCACTGAGCCTGTTGAAGTGACCTTAAACGAAAGTCCTGTATTTAATAACCACAATATAAACAAAGGACACGACAAATGAATATTGATTTAACATTTTTATAAGGAATTATTATGTTAAATTAATACGTTTTTCGTGTCCTTTATCTATTTCGTGATTAAATTATTTCCTTCTTCCCAATGATTTAAAACTCCAATATTATCATCTCATTTACTCTCGAATATTGTATACTTTTAATCATAGTAATCTGTACCGGATATAAATGATTTTATTAAATTAAAAATAAGTAAGTATTCGGTAAACCCCATATATTTACGATAAAATTACAATAATAAGAA
>CAZNLA010000643.1:0-2742 GCA_964573385.1 uncultured bacterium | reverse complement strand
GGACTTGTGGGTTATAACGGGTAAACAACACTCAACAATAACCCCAGATATCAACGCCATACCGCCGCTAATAATCCTGCATAATTGCCCGGTATTCCTCACAATCATCCAGAGAAAAAAACAGATTATAACGATGATTGCCACGATGAGTAATATGGTTCGGAATTCCGGGAATTACCAATCGAGTTAAACTCCGTCATTCTAATCTATATTATCATGTTTTACTATTTTATAACTTGTCCCTGAATAATTGTTAATATAATTGCGATTTGAAGAATAGGTCGGGTATTAATTCGTCATTGGATAACGTAAATATTTTTCCGAATATCTTCGCGGTATCATCGGCATTATCTTCAATATTCCAGTCAAAATCAGTAGTATGCAATTCGATTTGGCGGCCTGACGGTTGCAGGAAAATGGTGCCGGATATTATATTTACACGGTAATCGGCCAATTTGCCAAATATTAATACTGCGGACGAATCATGACTGCAGATAATATTTGTATAACCTTCTGCCCGCACTAATTCTCGCAACAATGCTACCCGCATCTGTATTGTTTCTGCTGATGATAATTGTCCTTCGCCGGTTGCTGCCTTTGCTGCCAATAAATCGGCAGTACGCAAGGCTTCGCTGATGAAAGCCGGATTAATATCTTTCAATTTAACCTTTTCACCATTTTTTTCAAACCATACATCACCCAGGGTGACAATACCATCTGCTTTTAATGAATATATCTCTTTATTACTCTTGCCGTAAGCCCAGTTTATGCAGGCGGTGATGCCGTATGCGATAACGCGACGGGCAACACCTTCGCCCGGTTGATAACCGACAGTACGCAGCAAAGCATACGCCTTGTTTACGGCAATCTCCCGACCTTTGAAGTTACTACAGATATATTCATCATCACCAGGAAAATAAACTTCCCGGAATATCTGTCGGAACGGTTGTGTAAATCTGTTATCAACCGCCCACCGTTGCCAACCGGCAATTGTTTTATTGTTATGCAATTCAATGGGGTGTATAGGATATACCGTGAAAGGCGCGTCAATACCGGTAAGCCACATGTTATCACCATTGAGCATTTTCCACATATTCTCGCCAACCGAGGTGAACTCGCGTCCATCCCCGGCTTTCCATATAATTCTTTCTGCCAGGTGCGCGAATATCGGTGATTTTAACAACTCATTAAAACTGGATATATTGTATACAAAACCGGAATTCATATCTTCTTCCAACTGTTCGCGCCTCAGCTTTAATTCATCATCCACTTTCTTTTTTGCGGAGATAGCTTCTGTATAACCGTTGGTTTTACGTGCTGACGATGGAATGTTATCTATGGTACCGGCTTTACCAATAGCTTCCAGATAACCCTTACCTGCCTTAAGGGACAAACGAAAGCGCCAGCCTTCTCCACCCCAACCGACTTTAATTCTTTCACCATTAAAACAGTTATCTTCACTGGCTATTTCCATAATTGTCTGCCGTTTTAATTCTTCTATTGATAAATATCCTTTTCTCTCTGCTATCTTTGTTAACGCGGTCATCGCGGATTGTGCCAGTGATTTATTGCTTTTTCTCATAATATTGAATAACATCATTATATTTTCCGGCAAAACTTTAACAGATATTCCTGTTGCTAAAATTTCTTCGATAGATGAATTATTCTGTAGAATTGTTTTTTCACTTAATTTGATACGACACAGAAAATCAAAACTTCTCATTAAAGTTGTATAATTGGACATAAAGGTTGCCACATCATCATAAATACAAAACTTATCTATCTTTTTAAAAGCATGCATTATCTCTTTATAATATTTTGCAAACCCGGCATCCCATTCGTCTGTATTCGTATATGGAATATCAATTAATTTAGGATATGACTCTAATTTTGTCCATTCCATCATTTTCCGTTGTGTATCATTTTTCGCAACAGAATCTAATAAAAACGGGTGAATCCAATATAATATCCAGTTGAGATACTCCGGCATTTCCGCAGGAATATCAATTTTGTCTTTTTGACGATAATGCATTGTGTGTATTGTTTGCACCAACTTAATATCTACATCACCTGCAGCAAGTCGTGATAATGCCACATTGAATCGCGAGATATCAGTTTCTGAATCTTTTGTTTTCTTTCTTTTATTTAATTCAGGAAAAAAATCATCAAACATTTAAAAAAATAAAAATATTTTTATATTTCCCCTATGTGATTTTTGAAAACAGGTTTATACTTATCTGTAATCAGACAGCTTCCAAGCCCCGGGGTTGGACAGACGCATACTTTCTGCGCCCGTTCCTAAAAACCTCAAATGTCCTGCTTCGGGGTAGAAATAGAATTGCACTCGCATATTGCGGGTGCAATTCGTTATTTAGGCACCGTGCTAAGCATCCAGAATTTATCATCCCCGGTATCCGGTTTTACAAAATCTACAGTACCATTTTTGCGCAATACCGCATATTTACCCGCCATATCTGTATGCTTTGTACAAATAGTCACAATGGTTCCATTCGGGCAATTAGGGTTTACTAATCCCGGGAAATCAGTGTCCGGGTATCCATTAGGGTTTACTAATCCCGGGAAATCAGTGTCCGGGTATCCATTAGGATGCCAATAACGGTGAGCAGTATCATTCAACGCACTGTATACCCCCTGGGCACCTGCTAAATTTGTTAACGGATTAGGCGTTGTAGTTTTTGAATATCCCCAGTAATTATACATAGCCGAATATGAATCTGTGCC
>CAZNLA010000642.1:0-2744 GCA_964573385.1 uncultured bacterium | reverse complement strand
AACGTATCTTTATCAAAATTATTAAATTTTATATCTATACCATTGTTTATAACTGCTATTTTCTCATCCTGGATACCTTTTGTGACAGCAATTTGTTTTTCACTGTCAGATACAGCGATAATTTTCACCGTATATTTTGATAATATTTTTTCAATAATTAAATATAAAGGAGAAAAAATATCTGTTTTTCGCATAAATGAAAAACCATGTGGGGTATAAATCGTAGGAATATTCATTTTCGTAGCGGAAAGTCTTCCTGTGATACCAGCGAAACTACTGTGGGAATGCAATAAATCAGGTTTTAAATCAAATAATAATTTTTGTAATAATGGAATTGACGTAATCGACCTGATTCCACCCATTTCCAATTTTATTACTTTTATCTGCTTTTCATTTATTAAAAAATTGATTTTACTAATATCGGTATCATTTCTGGAAGATGAGTATATTAAAATATGATTTGCGAAATCACCATAAGTTATTATATCAGTAATATGTTTTGCTACACCACCAGCAAAAGATTCAGTTAGATGGCATATCAACATTTTTTTTAGGCCTCGGTTTAGCGATATGAAGTATCATTTGCATTGTTCCTAAAATAATCTGAGCATCCAATAAAAATGAACTATGTTTAATGTAATAAATATCGTACTTTAATTTATTAATTACGTCATCAATACCAGCATCGCCTCCCTGGCGCAATTGCGCCCATCCGGATAACCCCGGTGGTACCAATAATCTTACTTTATAAAAAGGCACTGATTCAGATAAATTTTCAATTATTTCCGGTCTTTCAGGACGTGGACCTACCAGACTCATATGTCCCAGCAATATATTCCAAAATTGTGGCAATTCATCAATACCTGTAACACGTAATATTTTTCCGATCGGCGAAATTCTGTTGTCATTATCACCAGACCATTGTATTCCGTTTGTTTCCGCGTTAACATGCATTGTACGTAGTTTATAAATAGCAAATAATTGACCTGCCATTCCCATTCGCATTTGCCGATAAAATATTGGACCTTTTGATGTAATTTTTATCAATATTGCCGCAATAAACAAAATTATTAATATAAATGGCGACAAAATTAGAACAAATACAATATCACCTAAACGTTTAAAAAACTCCCAGTTTGGTGTAGGTAATTGTAATCCCCGTGGCATTAGCCAGGCGTTATCAATTTTTAAAATTGGCGTCTTTTCTTCTAATAATTCATACAAATCGTTAATATCAATTAATTCTTCTGCGAAAATTATATTCGAAATTTTGTTAAACTCATGATTATTCATGCGCATATCCATTGCAATTACATATACCGCGCATTCCGGACGTCGTAGTGGTAAACTGTCCTGCATATCGTAAATTTCTTTCTCGAGAATTACATCATTCCGTAGAGACAGTTCCTGTAGCATTTGTTGATATTTATCAGGAATATTATATGGAATCACCTGAATAATTGGTTTTTTATACCAAAAATATATAAAAGAATGAAATATTAAACCTGCTAAAAAAATAAATAAAAGAGAAAGCGCACCACCATGAAAATACCAGTTATACCATGTACCGACTAAACCATGATGATACCAGTTACCACCTGCCGCAGACCATACAAATGCACAGATAAATACAATTAAAGACGCAAATGTAACAGATAATATAACCCGCCATAATGGGTGTAAATAACGTGAGTTTTGACCACCGGCAAGGTAAATACCTAAAAGCCATGCAACTCCGGAAATGTACCCCTCAGAATGCATAAATGGTGCACCGAGAAATGAAGCATACAACCACCACACCAGAATAATAATGATATCACCCTGTCGTATTTTTGTTTCTATTTGTCTGGTATGCGTAAATATTCTCATCTGATATTTATTTTAACAAATGCCGGCAAATAATACTATTTATTCGTTAAAACATTTCAATTTCCATAGTTTTTCTGTTTCTATTGCTAACATTTTAACATTTAACGCTCCTAAAGAATCCTGGATTTGAGAAATTGTTTTTCCACCAATTACCGGAAATACCGGATAATTTTCAGACATCAATGCTGACAAAGCAATCTGATTCATGGTTACTGAATATTTATCAGTAAGCTCTTTTATATAATATAGTATTAGAAAATTAACTTCACTCCCTAACATTTGCATCATATGTTTTTCTTTGCCCTGGTCAAATGTCACACCTCTATGGTATTTACCGTTAAACCATCCGGTCGCCTGTGAACTATATGCCATCACCGGAAAGTTATTTTCTATATACCAGTCACGTGACTTTTCATCAAGAATTGCAAGAGTTTTATCTGTAATATTCTTATTTACTGCCATATTCATATATATTTGATTGAGAACAAATCCTTCTGCTTTTATTTCTTTTGCAACTATAATTGCGTCAGCCACACGTTGCGGTTGCCAATTAGAACAACCATAATGACGAATTAAGCCAGACTTTCTTTTTTCTTCCAGGATACTAATTATATCAATCACTGGCACTTCAGGAGCGTCACGATGCAGCAGATAATAATCCACGTAATCCATTTGTAATCGGTCAAGACTTTCGTTCAAATCAGAAGATATTTCACTGTCTGTCATTCTGGATTGATGCATGTTATTGAGTGGTGGATGTGCTCCTTTTGTAACTATTATGACATCACTGCGATTCCCATTAATCTTAACCCATTTACCCAATGTAGACTCGCTTTTACCTCTTCCAGACTGCAACCATTCTGCATATACATGAG
>CAZNLA010000641.1:0-2744 GCA_964573385.1 uncultured bacterium | reverse complement strand
TTGATGGACTTACCGGAACTCTTAATATTACTACGGGACTTGATAGTTTTACAGTAGGTGCAACCTTAGGCCTTGCAAATGCTCAGCCGGCTGGCGTTTATGCTGGAACATTTAGTGTAACTATTGCCTATAATTAATTCAACTTCATAATGACAAGAAGAAGGGGAAGTTTCAAACAATGGATTTCTCTCTCTTCTTTTAAGAAAAAACAAAAAAAACAATGAAAAAAACCACCATCATATCCGCAGCAATCGCTATGATGGTGGTTTTTTCATCTTCAGTTTTGGCCCAGGCTACAAAAAACACTGCAGCAGGGGCTAAAGTCGTTCCGGCGCTTACCCTTGTCGAAAACGCTCCGATGCATTTTGGCACAATGACTGTGAAAAGCAATCAAGGCGGTACCTGCATCGTTTCCACTGCAGGCGTCCGTTCTTATACCGGTGGAGTTTCCCTTACAAACTTGGCGCCTCTTATGTCGCTTGCAACCTATACGGTTAGTGGAGAACCTTTGCGCACCTATGCGATCACATTGCCGGCAACTATTTCGATAACATTAACAACCCACAGCATGACGATTAATGCACTGCTTGCCAAATCAGCTTCTGGAACTCAATCACATACTGCCACCGGCACACTTGGCGTTGGTGGTTCTGAACAATTTACCATTGGCGGTACATTAAACGTGGCAGGAGGACAATTTAAAGGGCTTTATCAGGGAACCTTTGCTGTAACTGTAGCCTATAATTAGATTTAACTTTCTGATATAACAGGAATGAAAAAAACATCCATCATATTCATAGCGCTCTTTATGATGATATTTTTTTCATCCGCAGGTAGTGCACAAACAGTTACAGAAAACACGACTGCAGGAGGGAAAATTGGGTCTGAACTTGCACTTACAGAAACCTCTGCTTTGCATTTTGGCACAATGACCGTGCCAAGCGGAGCAGTAAATGTGTTGCTGTCTACGACCAATATCAGAACAGCCTCCGTTCCGGCAAATATTACCCTCTTAGCACAAACGCCGGTTCACCAAACTGCTTCTTATACGGTATATGGTGATAATGATCAAGATTATCAAATTACATTACCCGCTAATAATTCTGTTACCATCGTAAGTGGCGCAAACCACATGCATGTTAATACTTTTATTTACCGTACTGCTTCAGATGGCCGTGACGGACATCACGGCACGCTTAATGGTATTGGAGAAGATACTTTTACTGTCGGAGCAACATTAATCTTAATAAATGCTCAACCATATGGGGTCTATTCAGGAACATTTAATGTAACTGTAGCCTATCCATAATTTTATTCTGTTATATATTTATGAGGGGGAGTTCCATTTTTTGGAGTTCCCCCTCTTCTTTTTATTCACGGTAAAGCAAGAAATCACCATTGCATTTCCTTTTTCAGTTTTCCTTGCCTCACCGCAAACTAATTTGTCGCTGATTTGCAGATCAACTTGAGTTCTGTAGATAGATAAAGGGTTTCGGAATCGGCCACTTATAACAGTCAGCTAAAGCTGACTTCAATAAATTCTCTCTGCTGTAAGATTAATATGTAATAATCAGCAACTGCTGACTGCAACAGGTTCCCGGAATGGAATCATCTAATGCAGTTGGCTTTAGCCAACTGTTTATGTTATAATTCAGGTCGTCCGGCTTTAGGCACATTAATATTCCGACTTCCTGACACATTATTTATTAATCAAAGTATTCACAAAAATTAAGTAAACCACAGTTCAGAAATCCTAACCCCTTCTCCCTCAGGAAATGGAATTCCATCTCCTATAAAAGAGGGTTAGGGTTAGGTGATTTTTGCTTTCAGGGTGTACTCAATAATTATTTTACACAATCACACATTTTACAAATCAATTTTTTGGGCATGATTTGATGAACAAAAAGCATATCCATATACTTTATATCTGTTATTTAATTGTATGTCAAATGTTAATATAAATTTTAAATGATTGCGCCAAAAAATGTCAGTTAGAACTGACAAGCTTAAATTTTAAAATAATAAATTGTATAATATTGATTTACTGATATATAAAATTTTTATGTAAAATATTTTCTTTTATGTGAACTTTTTTGATAAATACGATGTATATTTGTATAATATTTTCCATGTAAAAATATTTTGTAATATTATTTAACAGGCCGTTGATATTTTAACAATGAACTGAAAAATCAAAAACAAAATGAAAACGCCATTCATTATTTTCGCAGTTCTCATCATGATGGCAGGTTTTTCACCAGCAGTACAGGCACAACATTCAAGAAATACATCTGTCGGAGCAAATATTGTCAAGGGTCTTACTATTACAGAAACCGCTCCCTTGCACTTCGGCACTATGTCAATTCCGACAGCGGCAGTCAATGTTACGTTAACAACTGCAAATGGCAGAAATACTCCTTCCCCCGCCAACATCAACCTGTTGGCACAAGCCCCTGTATCCCAAACCGCGACGTATACCATATCTGGTTCCAATGCTGCTACGTATGCAATTACTCTACCTGTAAATGGAGCCGTTACGATTTCCAATGGCGCAGAACATATGGATATTGTTGATTTTGTAGCCCACTCTGCTTCCACAGGTGTTGACGGATCTACCGGTCTTCTTAATGATTCAGGCGTTGATAGTTTTACTGTCGGCGCAACATTAAAATTAGAAAACGAACAACCATTCGGAAATTATACAGGAACATTTGGTATAACTGTAAATTATAACTAATTTTACC
>CAZNLA010000640.1:0-2745 GCA_964573385.1 uncultured bacterium | reverse complement strand
GGGACCATTCTGAACCATCTTTAAGTTTAAAACGCGGATATGTTGATGGTATTCTCTTTACAACTCATTCTGATGGTATTGCAGAGCATATCAAAAAAATCCATTCCATTCCTGCATTGAAAAATCATCCGATAGTTACATATTTACAGGATATTTCTGAATGTTCCTCTGTAGTTGCTGATGAGGAGGATGGCAGTTATTTGGCGATGAAACATTTACTGAATATTGGTCATCGAAATATTTTAATGTTTCAACCACTGTATTCTGAATATATCTGGAACAAGCGATGGAATGGGGTATCAAGGGCATTTAACGAGAAAGGATTAAATGCATCCGATTCTGTTAAAATTCTTGAATTAAATTATGGCTGGTTAGATACAGAAATTAATCCAGATACCTTGTTGCAATTAACTGAATATTCAAAGACGTCATCAACAAAAGTGCTATTGCCAGACTACCTGAAACAACATACAGATATTACGGCAATCCAGGCATGGAATGATTCAAGTGCTATTCATGCCTGGAATCAGCTTGATGCTGCGGGCATACAGGTTCCTGAAGATATCAGCATATTAGGTTTTGATGATACTCATCCTTATCCTGCTGCCCATGATAATCGCCTTACCAGTGTCAGGCAACCTTTTGAATTGATGGGTGCTGAAACAGTTAAACTATTGCTTAAGCATCTTTGTGATGGAATCTATTCACCTGAGCATGTAGTACTGCCATGTGAATTAGTGGTACGGAGTTCAATAGCATCACCACAAAAGAAACTTTGATGTAAAATAATATTCTGACTCATTTTTGAAAAATGAATATTTTCACCTTAATTATCAATCAAAAATAATATTTCGCTCTATTTTGATAGGGAAATGAGTTGAATTTGTCGAATATTCTATCATCAAAATGGTGAAAGAAACTTACAATTATGTCATTATTACCTATTAAATGCGAATCCGACCCTACCGGCTCAAAATTGAGTGGTTTTAGTGGTGTTTTACCTTATGTTGACTTGTTAGATTTGCTTAAAATCCCACAAGCTGCAGATGCTTTTTTGGGTACAGGTGGTGAACAAGGATGGATGGATCGTCATCATGTTATTACCGCTATATTACTTAACATTGTTGGTGGTGATTGTGTGGATGATATTTCTATACTTGAAGACGATGACGGTTTACGTGCGATAATGCACAAGATTGAAGTTGTTGGATTGTCGCGTATTGACCGGAGACTTTTAGATAAACGTTTTCGCAAAGGTCGCAGCCGTACTTTCTCTTCTCCCACCAGTATGCGAAATTGGCTGGAATGTTTTCATAACCCTTCGGAAGAAGCCAAGCGTCAAAAAGGTGTTGCTTTTATCCCAGAATCAAACTCTAAATTGCTTGGGTTGCTTCAAATAAATGATGTGCTTATTCAAAATACAATTTTATTACAAAAGAAGACCACTCAGCCGCCCATTACCCGTGGCACAGTGAATTTAGATGCTACTTTCACAGAAACTCAGAAACATAATTCTTTCTATTGTTATAAAAAATTTCAAGCGTATCAGGGTTTAACTGCGCATTGGGAAGAAACCGGGCAAGTCTTGATAAGTGAGTTTCGTGATGGCAATGTGCCGCCATCCTATAATAATATCGACGTAACCCGGCAGTCATTTAATAAACTTACCGAATTGGGACTCAAAGATCTGTGGTTTCGTAGCGATTCAGCCGCATATCAACATGAATTAACTAAAATGTTGGATTCTGGCGATGAAGGTCGTTGGTCAAAAGTTCATTTCGCTATCCCTTGCGATATGGTTAAGGAATTCCGTGTAGTTGCCGAACAGGTTGAAGAGTCTGACTGGGTCCCTGTTTACAATAAATATGGTGATTTAATCCAGGAATGGAGTGAAGTACCCTACTGCCCTTCTGCTACTGCAACATCAAAAGTTGATTTTCAATATATTGCTGTTCGCACTCCGATGAAGCAAGGTGTATTACCTGGAATGGATACTACCGAGACAACAACGCCGAATAGTACTCTTATCAAAGGTAATCGTGCCTACCGCCTAACTGGCTTGGTGACTAATATTAAAGATTGGGACGGAGCGCGTATTATAAAATGGTGTTACGAGCGTTGTGGCAAGGGGGAAGAGATTCATTCCGTCATGACGATCTTGCTGGTGGTCAACTGCCGTCTGATTTGTTTGGATCAAATGCTGCTTGGTGGGCTTTAATGACGCTTGCATTTAACCTTCATGCAGCTCTTCGCCTTCTTGCATTGCCGGGCCCATTAACTCCAAAACGTTTTAAGGCACTCCGATTTTCATTAATTCAGGTTCCTGCTCGGGTTATAGAACGTGGCCGTCAAATATTATTTCGTTTTTCTCGCGGTCATCCTGTCATAGAGATTATCAATGCAATAAGGCAGAACCTTGCACAATTATCGCTGGCTTAATTAAATATAATTTTATAATATAATTTTTAGAACGAATTACTGCTATTCGTGAGGGATTGCTCGTGTAAAAGATATCGTTTATAAGAAAAAAATAGAAAAATCACTAAAAAAAGTTGTCTAATAACTCACGACTATTTATTTTAAGATTTTTTTAATAAATTTTTGGATAAAAATCGCCACTTACCAGAAGAATTACCGGTAGGCGAAGCCGTAAAGACTGCTATAGCAAATTTGATTGATGATTTAGGTTTCATGTAACTATTCAGACTCGTCAGTTTAAGTAAAATTTAAAAAATTAAAAATATT
>CAZNLA010000639.1:0-2752 GCA_964573385.1 uncultured bacterium | reverse complement strand
AAAATTTGGTGCTGACCCTAGTGCACCTGACTTAACATTAGGACATTGTGTGCAATTGCGCGCATTACGACAAATGCAGGAGTTAGGTCATCAGGTTGTCTTTATTATTGGCGATTTTACTGCAATGATAGGTGACCCTAGTGGACGCAGTGTAACCAGGCCACAATTATCACGTGAGCAAGTGAGAGAAAACGCAGAGACATATGTCGCTCAAGCTGGTAAAGTTTTGGATATGTCAAAGGCTGAAGTTCGTTTTAATAGTGAATGGCTTGATAAATTAACCCCATATGAAATGATAAAATTAGCAGGAAAATTTACTGTCGCTCAATTACTTGAGCGAGAGGATTTTGCGAAAAGATTTAAAGAACAGGCACCCATTGGAATTCATGAGTTGTTTTATCCATTAATGCAAGGTTATGACTCATTTGCGGTTGAAGCAGATATTGAGTTCGGTGGTACTGATCAAACCTTCAATTTAATGATGGGACGTGAAGTACAAGGGCTGTATGGAATGAAAGAGCAAGTTGTTATAACCCGACCTTTGATACCTGGCACCGATGGAACAAAGAAAATGTCAAAAAGCCTGGGAAATTATATTGCAGTGTTAGATACCCCCCAGGATATGTTCGGTAAAGTAATGTCATTGCCGGACCATTTGATTGCAATGTATTTTGAATACCTGACTGATTTACCGATGTCAGATATTGATGAAATTGCAAAAGCTATGAAATGTGGCGAGTTAAATCCGCGCGAAGCAAAAGACAAATTAGCGCAGGCAATAGTTACAACTATGTATAGCGTTGAAGCTGGCATAGGGGCATCAGAAGAGTTTAGGCGCACCTTTAGTGGCAGATCGCAGACATTAGACGACTTTAGAGCAGCTGCGGAAGAAGTAGAATTATCATCTGATATCATAGGTACATCTGTATCTTTGGCTAAATTAATGTTTGAGTTCGGAATGACGTCATCAGCAGGTGAGGCTCGAAGATTAATTCAACAAGGCGCGGTTTATTTAGATAATGACAAAATTCAGGATCCGCAGGCTTTAATTATCCCAGTCGTTGATTTAATAATAAGGGCTGGTAAACGTCGGATTGTAAAAATAAAATCAAAATAATAATGATAAAAGAGTCAGCTATTATTCTGACTCTTTTGTTTCCGTTACACCATTCTCTTTAGCTATCAACGCCGATTGCAATTCAGCAAAGGCCGTTTCTCTTTCTGTTTGTTCTTTTTGCAAAGCGATTAAATTTTCTTTTGTATCTTTAATGCCTTCTATAATAGCTACTACAAACGAATAAAGAGTTAATAGAAGTGCGGTATATCGCATGAATTGAACTGAGAAAAATAGAGAAATACCCAAACCACAAAAACCGAAACCTAAATAAAGCAGATAATATTTACGGGCGCCAGACAACCAAAATATAATAAAGGATGATGCGCCTAAAATAAATAATGTAATTTTTGCGAATAATGCAAATGAGTCGGTTTGCATAATAGGACCTACTTATTAATTAAAGTTACTTTGATTTTTACAATTTCCGGGTTAATTGTTAACTGGGTAATTTGCTCACCATTAATACCTATAGCTACAGGTTTAACTTCCTGAGTAAAGTTTGCGCTGTTACCGATAGGGTCGACAGGAGCAGTAATATATTTAACCTGATCAACCACTTCTTTAGCACCTGAAATATTTACTGTATTTGTAGGTGTTATCTGATAATTTTTAACCATCATATTTTTAGGTAACTGTGGTACGAATATTATATTCAGATTGATATCTCTGTTAATAATTTCAATAGGTACAACTTCGATAAATTGTTTTGATATTTGAACCCCATTAGCTGGTAATCCTGTAATCTTTACAGGCAGGCTTGTTTTTACTTTAATATCAGTTACATCTACATTAGCAGTAAGTTGAGGCAAATTAATAAGTAAATCTGCTGTACCTTTCATTTCCACACTTATTACCTTGGGATATTGATATTGAAAATTTGATTGCGAATGATTTATTAAAACTACAGGAATACCTGTTACTGTACGCCAAACATCAGGTTGTTTTAAAACATTAATACGTACGTATGACCATAAAAAAACAGCTAATATCAAGGCGAGTATTTTTAAAGAAGTGTCAGAATTATTCATCATCTTTCACCTCGTCGTTTTTAAATCTGTTTTTACTTTCTTTTCTCCAAAACCATAATCCGTTATCCTGATCTTTTGGTTGCAGATAAACCAGTAATTTTTCTTTTAATCCTTCTGCGGATAAATTACTTATCAATTCACCTTCTATAGCAATTGATATTACTCCGGTTTCCTCAGACACAACAATAATAACAGCATCGGTTAACTCAGATAATCCTATTGCTGCTCTGTGTCTGGTGCCATGGTTATGACTACGGTCTTCTTTATTACTTAATGGGAAAAGGCACATTGCTGCTGCTGCCATTTGATTTTGTATAACAACACCACCATCATGCATCGGTGTTCCGGGGTGGAATATAGTTTGTATAAACTCACTACTAACCGCGCCGTTTATTCTTCGTCCGGTAGAGATAATATCATTTAAGCCAACTTCTCTTTCTACCGCAATTAACATTCCCACCCGTTTTTCTGATAATCTGCGTGCGGCACGAACTATTTCATTAATCATACCAACAGCATCCGGGGCATGGCTGTTTCGCATTGAGTCCAAAAAAAACTTTCCACGACCAATTTGTTCAACTACCATACGTAATTCAGGTTGAAATAA
>CAZNLA010000638.1:0-2755 GCA_964573385.1 uncultured bacterium | reverse complement strand
AAATGGGACATTAAAATAACTTTAGCGCCTTTTGAAATCAGCGCGTTTATGGTTGGCAGGGCAGCACGAACCCGGGTGTCATCAGTAATTACCGCTTCATCTCGGGTTGTAGGTAATTTAGGTTTAATGGCAACGTTAAAATCAACGCGAACCATTACACGCTTACCGTTTAAACAACATAAATCATCAATAGTTTTCTTTGCCATTTTTATCTCCATAAAAAAATCGGCGAGTGGGAATAATATACCCCCACTCGCCTTGATTTACTAAATCACAGCCTAATAAATTGCGGCGGGGCCGATTGGTATCCGCCAGTTATTGCTGTTAAAGTTATTACATTTTGCTCGCAACTAATGCTGTTAATTCACTTAGTCTGCAACTGTAACCAGCTTCATTGTCATACCAGGATAATACCTTAACTAAATTGTCGCCAACCTTAATGGTGCTCTTGGCATCAATGATTGATGAACGGGTATCGCCTTTGAAATCTATTGAAACTAATTCGCTCTCTTCGAATCCTAAAATATTCGGCATTGTTGCACTTGCTGCTTTCAATGCTGCGTTTACTTCTTCAACAGAAACATTCTTAGCCAAAGTAACAGTTAAGTCAACAACTGATACTGTCGGGGTAGGAACGCGCATTGCATAGCCATGGAACTTGCCTTTTAATTCCGGTAATACTAATGAAACTGCCTTAGCAGCACCAGTGGTTGTCGGAATCATTGATAAAGCGGCAGCACGTGCACGACGTAAGTCGCTGTGTGGCATGTCAAGGATTTTCTGGTCATTGGTGTATGCATGAATGGTGGTCATTAAACCGGCTTCAATTCCAAAACTGTCGTTTAAAACTTTTGCAAATGGTGCCAGACAGTTGGTGGTGCAAGAAGCATTGGAAATAATGTTATGAGCAGCAGAATCGTATTTGCCTTCATTTACGCCCAGAACGATGGTGATATCTTCACCCTTTGCAGGTGCGCTGATGATAACTTTCTTTGCGCCAGCATCAATGTGTGCTTTAGCTTTTGCAGCATCTGTAAAGAAACCGGTTGATTCAATTACAATCTCTGCACCCAATGCTTTCCATGGAATGTCAATCGGATTGCGTTGTGCGCAAATACCAATTTCCTGACCATTAATAACGATTGAGTTTTCTTTAGCAATAACTTCGCCACTGAAAATACCAAAGTTACTGTCATACTTGAATAAGTGTGCCAGAGTCTTTGCATCGGTCAAATCATTAATGCCGACGATTTCAATTTCGTTTGTAAAATTCTCAATTAAGAACTTTGCAACCTGACGACCGATACGGCCAAAACCGTTAATACCAACTTTAACTGCCATGAGACAGACCTCCTGAGAAATTAGCGGGATCGGCAAACGTTAAAAATATTTTTGCCGGCCCTTACTTGCGAGAAAAAAATCACAAGTTTACGACAAGAAAATTATACCTTCTTTATGGTTTGAATGTCAATAAAATTATACCCTTAAATCTAAGTGGATTGTTGTTCAATTTTTACTTCTTTAATATCAACAGTTTTATCTTTGACATCAATTACTTTATCGTTTAAAACAAATGCGTTTGTACCCGTAATTATTTTTAATTTAAATAACCCCGGTGGCAGTCCGGTTATACTAAATGACCCATCACTGCTTTCTGGAATTACACTCCTTAATTCTAAGGTTGTTCCGTTAAAAATTGCTATTAATTTAGTAGATGGTTGAAATACAGAAACTTTACCGGAGATAGCGCCAGTAGGAGAAGCAGGTGTTATAGAAATGCTATCTTTCCTGATTTCCGCAGTCATTTTTTCTTTATTAAGAATTAAATCATCTCTTTTAAGTGATAAGATTAATAGATTTGATCTGATATCATTAACAGGTTCAATAGGGATCCAGTTAGCCAGTGTAATAGTGCCATCATAAGCAACCAGGTTGTATTTTATTTTATCATCCATATAAAATGAACCTTCATCGTTAATCTTAAATTTAAATTGTATGTATTTATATTTCTTTATCGGAGATGATGAAATAATCTGATATTGTTGTTTGCTGTTAAATTTTATTCCTGTAGGATTTACTAATTCCAAATCTTTATTGGAAAATAAAACTGTTTTTTGCTTATCTGACTTTAATTCAACAGATTCAACATCCAACACTAAAGATTCTTTTTCACCAAGTTGACATCTTATATTTATCCATAATGGCACCAAAACGACTTTGTCGTTATCTTTTGTGCTTGATTGTAAATCACGGGTTGGTTTGCTGGGCCATGGTCCACTATCAGCACCTATACTGCCACTATTTGAGCCGGTTGTGGTTGAACAACCAGAAATAATAATAACAAACAGAATTATTGTGAAATAAAATAAAATTCTCATATAAATATAGAAACAATGATAAGCAATTGGTTTCTGCAGGAAATCATTAATATTAATAGAATTTAATTAATTATGAGAACACGAGTTAAAATATGTGGAATCACGAATATTGAAGATGCAATGGCCGCCGTTAATATGGGTGCCGATGCGTTAGGTTTTATCTTTTATTCAAATAGTCCCAGGAATATTGCTATTTCTGTTGCAAAAGAAATTATTGCCAACCTACCACCATTTGTTACCCCGGTGGCAGTTGTTGTTAATTCAACAGATTATGAGTTAAACAAGATATTAGATGAAACACATTGCCGTGCTGTTCAATACCATGGTGATTTTTCGGCTTTAATGAATACTAACAACATCCCAATTATTCCGGCAAT
>CAZNLA010000637.1:1603-2772 GCA_964573385.1 uncultured bacterium | reverse complement strand
ACGAGATTTCTGAATGTGACTGGAGTTCAGACGTGTGCTCTTCCGATCTCGGTGTGGTTGATTATACCAACCCGGCAGCGATTAAAGTCCACCAGGAAGCATTCAGACAGCTATTCCGACAGGGAGCTAAAGTTATTAAGACTGATTTTGGCGAGGCAGCACCATTGGATGGCGTTTACCATGACGGTACTCCCGGACACCAGATGCATAACCTTTTCCCATTATTGTATAACAAAGCGTTATTTGAAGTTACAAAAGAAGAGACCGGCGACGGTGTGGTGTGGGCACGTTCCGCATGGGCGGGCAGCCAACGTTATCCATTACATTGGGGTGGCGATAACAGTCCGAATTACTGGAATATGGCTCCACAACTACATGGTGGATTATCATTCGGTATGTCCGGATTCCAGTTCTGGAGTCAGGATATCGGTGGATTCTGTGGTACTATTGATGAACGTTTATTAATCCGTTGGATGCAACTTGGCATGTTCCTGTCACATAGCAGAATACATGGCTTCGGCGACAGAGAAATCTATAAATTTGCCCCGGAAACTCTGCGTGTTTGCCGCAACTACATTCATTTGCGCTACCAATTGATGCCATATATTTACGGTTCAGCAAAGGCTTGTGTTGAAAATTCATTGCCATTGGCGCGTCCCTTAGTAGTAAATTATCAGGACGACCCAACAACATATAATATAGGTGATGAATACCTGTTTGGCGATTCATTGCTGGCGGCACCTATAATGTCAGAAAATGATGAACGCCGGGTTTATCTACCCGCCGGTATCTGGACAGACTGGTGGACAAAAGAAAGAATCACCGGTGGAAAATGGCTTACAGTTAACGCTGATCTGGAAATTATTCCATTATATATACGCGAGGGTGGTATTATCCCTATGGGTCCGGTTATGCCATATGTTGACGCCTTCCCGGTGGAAAAACTACAGTTACTGGTATCACTGTTCGCAGGCGACGGTGAATCTACATTCGATATCCCGGTAAATGGCGGATGGGTAACGGTAAAATATACCGCAAACAATGGCAAACACGAACTGGCAATCGGTGCCACTGATGTGGTTATTGAAGTTACATCATTTGGCGAAGGAACTCTGATTATAAACAGATAAATCCTGATTGTAGATACGCAAATTATTGATTGTAAAGAC
>CAZNLA010000637.1:0-1503 GCA_964573385.1 uncultured bacterium | reverse complement strand
GCAAAATCTTGATTGTAAAGACGCAAAATCTTGATTGTAAAGACGCAAAATCTTGATTGTAAAGACGCAAAATCTTGCGTCTCTACATTTAACCATGAATAGCTGGTGATAAATTATAATTTCTGATTATTTAAACAAAATAATCCGGCATCGGAGAAAAGTTATGAATTTAATATCTAACGAAGAGAAAAAACAGGTCTGGCAGTCTTATTACGACCGGAAACCAATTCGCGTGCCACTGCGGTGGAATGTAAACTCGCGAATAATTCTATTAAATCCATCGTTAAATCCAGATAATATTAATTATCGTGAATATTTTAATGACCCGATAACAATGATGAAAATTCAGGCACGATTAACTGAATATATCGCCGTTGAGTTCAGCAAAGTTAGCGACACGGTATCAGAATTACCGGAGAGTTGGAACTTTGGCGTAGAAAATCAGAATATTTATGACGCGGCATATTTTGGCGCAAAGGTATTGTTTGAGCCGGGACAGGTCCCCAGTACCCACCAATTTATGGATATTGACGATGTTGACTGGTTTCTTGCACAGGACTTCTCGCATCCATTGGAACAACCATGGATAAAAGAACGCCTTGAGTTCCGCGAGAAGATGGTCAATGCCGCGCATAATTTCACTTACCTGGGCAGGCAAGGCAAAGTAGGCCCATTTGGTGTTGGTTTTGACGGACCATTAACTATCGCCGCTAATCTTTTCGGGTCAGATATATTTACCTTGCTGGGTGAAGACCCGGAAAAGACTGTCGATGTACTGATGCACATAACAAAAGCCTGTATTCTGCGCAATCATGCGTTGAGTGAATTAGCCGGAAACACCACAAAAAGCGATTGGGGTTGGTTGGCAGATGATTCTATTCAATTAATCAGCAGTGGTATGTATGAAGAGTTTATTCTGCCCATTCATGAATTTTCTTACAGTAATTTCAGCAACAGTAAACCAGAAGATAAACGTCGGTCTATTCACCTTTGCGGAGATTCTACCCGTCATTTCCAGATAATTCACGAAAGACTTGGGGTTATGTCATTTGACACAGGATTCCCGGTAAACCACGGAGCAGTGCGTGATGTTCTGGGTGAAGATGTTGAAATATCCGGTGGTCCAAGAGTAGATTTATTAATGCAGGGAACTGAAGAAGAAGTTTATGAGGAAGCAATAAAAATACTGACATCCGGGATAATGAAAGGTGGACGATTTATTCTGCAGGAAGGTAACAACCTGCCGCCATGTGTGCCAATTGAAAACCTTAGCGCGGTGTATCGCGCATGCCAGGAATACGGTAAATATTAGCATAGAAGCCCATGACCATGAGTTTCTATATAAAAGGTGAAAATGTCTGAAAATATATTTTTTTCGCATGAACGGATAGACCGGACTTTACAGAAATTTGATAATTTCTGGCATGCCCGTTCATCTGAACCGATGGTATCTATATATAATCAGCCTGGTTACCGACAGATATTCGACGATAAAAAGATGGT
>CAZNLA010000636.1:0-2787 GCA_964573385.1 uncultured bacterium | reverse complement strand
AAATGATGTTTTACCGTGGTATTTCTCACCATGAATCTGACGCGGAATGGGTATGGTCTGCCCCGGACGGCACAAAAATGTTGGCAAGCAGATTTGCTTTATACGCGCGATATAACTGGTATTATCAGGTACATCGCAAAGTATCCACCGGACGTGTATTCGAGAAAGATTATATTTGGGGTGAACGCGACGAAATGCCTTTCCGTTATAGCGATGGTCTGGCGGGTGAAGACCTGTCATTTATGTTGCAGAAACCGGAGAAAAATTATAACCCCGAAAAATTAAAATCCGCGATTGAAGATATGGTTGCCGAAGAAGGCGCGCATTTCACCACTGATATATTTTTGGCGATGAACGGCCACGATATCAGTTGTGCCTATCCGCGGGAATCTGAAGTAATATCCGACGCAAAAGATATCTTTGCCGGCAAATATGATATTACCCATACCGACCTGGAAAAATATTGGCAGGAGATGGAAGAATCGTTAGATATCACGGCGTTGCCGGTATTAACAGGTGAACGCAGGTCATACCTGAAAAAAGGTAAATGGACTTTCCTTTTCCCGGGTACCATAAGTGCGCGGACATATCTTAAACAGTATGACTTTAACGTTACTGTAAAACTGGCATATATCGCGGAACCACTGGCGACATTGGCGCTATCACTTGGCGCGAAATACCCACAGATGTATATAGACCGCGGTTGGCAAACATTGCTGAGTAACCACACCCACGATGCCAATGGCGGATGCGCACCGGACCATGTTTGCCAGGATATGGAATACAGGTACCGGAAAGTTGCTGATATCAGCGATATTGTTACCGAAGACGCAATGACATACATCGCCACAAATATCGACCCGATGAATAAACCGGCAGAAGCGATGCAATTAATCGCTTACAATTCGCTGCCGTATCAACGTGATGTAACCGCACTGATTGACCTTGAAATACCGAATATAAACAATACAAAATCTGTCAGCATTTCCTCTGTTGACGATGATAATATTTGTTACCAACCGATATCATCAGAAATCTCCGGGTCATTTGTTGATAGCATTTGGGATGTGCCAACGATATTAAACAGCATAAGAATGAAGTTTTACGCTAACTTTACAGCATTGCCGGCACTGGGATATCGTGTTTATGATATTATGCCGCAAACTGAAGAATTGCACTGCAACTCAACCATGCTAACCTTAAATAATGGCATGGAAAACGAATATCTGCAGGTGACTGTAAATACCAATGGCACCGTAAATATATTAAATAAAGCGACAGGGAAAATATATAAAAATCTTAATTATTTATATGACCAGGGTGAATGTGGCAACGCCTGGAAACATGTAACACCAAAATATGACCAGATTTTTACTAGCATAAATGTAACCGCAGATTTATCCTTAACTGATAATGGTCCACTGGTCTGTGGTATTACGGCAACATATAATTTCTCGGTGCCGATTGACTATGCTGATGGACAATCACGCAGTTTGAGTTTAATAGATTTACCGGTGAAAGTTGAATATAAATTGCATGCCGGTGAGAACCTGTTAAGGGTAAAGTTGACCGTAGATAACCGCGCCGAAGACCACTGGTTACGTGCTGCATTTAACACCGAAATTAATACTAATTACACCCATGCCGACAGCCATTTTGATGTTGTCACCCGGGAAATTGCCCTGCCCGACTGCACCGATTGGATAGAACCTGCCGGTGGTACCCACCCGTTACGGACATTTGTCAGTATGTCTGACGATAAAGATGGTCTGGCAATTTTCAGCAAGGGATTATTTGAATACGAAGCATTGGAAAACGCTGACAACGCCCTTTTGCTTACCATCCTGCGGGCATGCCGGATAAAACTGGCGGTCAGCGAAGAAAAAATGGCAGAACTGCCCGACCCGGGGGTACAATGCCCCGGTACCCGCAGTTATGAATACGCGATATCAATACATAATGGCAACTGGCAAACTGCAGGATTATTACAACAGGCCGCCGAATATTACACCCCGGTGCGCATAGCAATGACAGGCCGTGGCCATGGTAACCTACCCGCAACCGCGTCATTATTTTCTATCAATAATGCTAACCTGCATGTAACCGCGGTAAAACAGGCAGAAGATGGTGAAGGATTAATAATAAGATTTTTCAACCCAACCGATACCGAACTAACTGCCAAACTTATTTTCGGGAATAATATACAACACGCGTCATTATGCAAAATGGATGAAAGTATTATTAATGCAATTGCAACAAACGGCAACAGCATTACAATAAATGCCGGCGTTAAAAAAATTGTGACCATTAAAGTAACCATTTAATAAATGTATTACTTTCGCTAACTTAAAACGGTTGCTTCGACAGGCTCAGCGACCGGTCACTGAGCCGGTCGAAGTGACCACCTCTGAAAACCGAAAACCTAAAACAAATAAGGACCTTCTATGAAAAAACGTTATGATTTATCTGCCTGCAATTGGCAGGTTACTGGATTTACCCCGCACCAGTGGCGGGCGGCGATGAATATGGAACTTGGATTAGGCACTTTATCAGAAATCCAGACTATTCCCGCCACGGTACCCGGGTCGGTACAGAATGCTTTGCTGAAAAGCGGGTTATTGCCGGATTGGAACATGGGAATAAATGCCCGCCAATGCGAGTGGGTAGAAAATCGTCACTGGTTGTTTGACGCTAAAATACCCATGGAATGGTTAGCAGAAGGCACAACAGCGCGAATTGAATGTAAAGGGTTAGATTATAATGGCTGGGTATACTGGAACGGGACAG
>CAZNLA010000635.1:0-2791 GCA_964573385.1 uncultured bacterium | reverse complement strand
TCAAAAGGCGATAAGATAGAACTAACAACATGCGGTATGGTTAAGTTTGCCCGTGCGGAAATTAAAATTGTAGATATAATCAGAACTGAAACAGAAAGTGCGAAGGAAATTATTTTTAAGTTGGCAGATGCTTTGGCAAATGGTGTCGTATTTTATAATGGTCAGGAAATCAGGACAAAAATATTATCAAGAACATTGATATGCAATGTAATTATAATCGATAAAAAACAATTTAGTGTCATCAATTGGTGACAAAAGGAGAATTATAATGGGTTTTGGTAACATGAACCAGATGAAAATGCTTCAGGAAATGCAGAAAAAAATGATGCGGGCACAAGAAGAACTGGAAACTGACCGAGTAGAAGGTTCATCGGGTGGCGGCATGGTTGTTGTAGTATGTGATGGCCATGGCAATGTGAAAAGTATAAAGATTAAACCTGAAGTAGTTGATAATGATGATGTTGAAATGCTTGAGGATTTAGTTTTAGCCGCTGTGAATGAAGCAATTGATGCCTCATCCGCATTGCGTGAATCAAAAATGGCTGCTGTAACCGGTGGTCTGAATATACCCGGTATGGGTGGAAAGTTACCGAGATTTTAAATGTTTATGTATTGGTTTGGCAGAGGATTATGTAAATTATTCCTTCTTGCCGTTGGTAAAATGAAAGTCATCGGACAAGAAAATATTCCAATGACTGGTGGTGTAGTTATTGCCGGTAATCATGTGTCATACCTTGACCCACCTCTTGTCGGGGCGGGATGTCCACGTATGATATATTTTATGGCGGAATCCGGTTTATATAAAAATTGGTTATTCGGCAGATTAATGCATAGTTGGGGATCGTTCCCGGTTAAACGTGGTGGTGCCGACCGACAGGCTATGCGTAAAGCCGAAGAATTATTACGCGCAGGCCATGCTGTAAGTATGTTTATAGAAGGTACACGTAGCAGAAGTGGAATATTGCAGGAACCGCAAGATGGGATAGCAATGATTGCGGTACGCGCCAGAGTACCTATAGTACCAGTTGCATGTATAGGAACTGATATTGTATTGCCGGTAAATTCTAAGAAGGTAACTTTTCATCAAGTCACTGTGATTTATGGTAAACCAATTTATTTTGAAGTACCGGAAGATTTTAAGCCGGACAGAGCATTTTATCATGAAATTGCGGTTAGGACAGCACTGGCGATAGCAGATATGTTAAAGGAACATGGCGCAGGTGACAGGGTTCCAGACGGATATTTAGAAGAGTAGGTAATAGATATAAAATGGTTGATATAAAGGAAAATATTGATAATAATAACCATGAAATCCTTTTGTCGGCTGATTTTATAACTAAACTTCAACAATTATCGGTGGTTATCAGCAAATCTTTTGCCGGTAAAATGCGCGGTGAAAGACGCAGTATAAGAAAAGGCAGTTCTGTTGAGTTTGCGGATTTTCGTAATTATGCAGTTGGTGATGATTTACGTTATGTAGATTGGAATGCATACGCAAGATTAGAAAAACTATTTATTAAATTATTTGTTGAAGAAGATGATGTGACGGTTCATCTGATACTTGATAATAGCATTTCAATGAATTTCGGTTCGCCGACAAAACTGCATTATGGAAAGCAAATTTGTGCTGCACTTGGTTATATAGCGTTATGTAAATATGATAGAGTTTCTGTGACTGCCATATCTGATAATAACAGATTAAGTATTCAAAATTTGCGCGGTCGCGGTAAATCCCGGCAGTTATTTGAATGGTTACAAGCATTAACTCCGGAAGGTGGAACCAATATTAGCAAGTCGTTGCGTGACTACGCGGCAACCTGCACATCAACCGGACCGGTTTTGTTGATTTCTGATTGCATGTCTAATGATGTTGAACTGGGGTTAAGAGCATTAACCGGTAGGCGTTTTTCTCCGTCTGTGATGCAATTATTATCACGCGAAGAAATAATGCCTGCGTATACCGGTGATTTAAAATTAGTAGACAGTGAAACAGGGCAGATAAAAGAAATTACTGTAACCCCGGGATTAATTAAGAAATATCTTAATAAGTTACACGGGTACAACGAATATTTGCAGGGAGTATGCAATAGATATGGAATTAATTATGTTAATACTGTGACTGATTCTCCGATTGATGAATTGATATTACACACATTCAGAAGCAGGGGAATATTGGATTAAAATGAGCGAAGCAATCATTGAATTAGAAAATTTATCTTACTCAATAGCCGGAAGAGAAATCCTTAAAGATGTCTCTCTGAAAATAAATGAAGGTGAAATATTTGCGGTAGTAGGTTTGTCCGGAACCGGTAAAACTACATTATTGCGACTAATAACAGGACTGATAAAACCGACAGCAGGCAAATTATATGTAATGGGTAAAGATATAACGCGCCAATCGGAAAAAGAATTAAATATAATGCGGCAAAAATTAGGATTAGTATTTCAGTATGGCGCGTTATTTGATTCCTTGACAGTAGAAGAAAATGTAGGTTTTCATTTATGTGAGCATACAAATATGAAAGATGATGAAATAAGGAAGATTGTGACAGAACGATTGCGGGAAGTAGGAATGCCCGGGATTGAACAGATGAAACCTGCGGAATTATCCGGTGGTATGCAGAAAAGAGTAGGTATTGCACGGGCATTGGTTAGTAATCCATCTGTTTTATTGTATGATGAACCAACAAGTGGACTTGATCCTGTTATTGCGGCCGCGATTGATGAATTAATAATTGCGTTGCGGGATAACCTGGGTGTTACTGAGGTTATAGTTTCACATGATGTTCCT
>CAZNLA010000634.1:0-2805 GCA_964573385.1 uncultured bacterium | reverse complement strand
CATCAAAAGATGGCTGGGTGATAGCGTCCAAAGGCGGCGAAATATTTCAGGTGAATGCTGCAGGTGAAAAAAAGCCAGTTGCAACCCTGGCAAAAGGTCCGGATATGGGTTTGGACTACGGACCTGATGGCAAAATATGCGTTATGCGCGAATGGAAAGTTTACCAGATTGCGCCGGAAGAAAAAGAAGGATTAATTAAAATCGGCGATGCCCCCGGTGAACGACCGCAATACGTTAATGGGTATTGGTATGGCAATTCATGGCACAGCACACTACGACGTTTTGATAAAGATTTAATGCCGGCGCCAGGCGTGGTACTGGGTGGCAATTCCGGTTCTTTTATAGGTCATGTTGCCGAACAGTCCGAGGTGGTTAATGGTCGTGGATTAACGAATATTCAGGGTACGTTATACGCGATATCCGGCATGGGCGGAGTCATTCATTTGCTGGAATGGAAACCACTGGAAAAACGATTTGAGCCAATTCGCCGTATTGGTTCGGTATCATCCTGCACTGCCCTGGCCCTGGACCATAATGGCAGAGTCTGGTATAAATCCGGCAACTGGAATTGGAATGATGGTCCGGATACGCCACTGCGATTTGGCATACCTGAACCAGAAAAAATTAGCGCAATTACGATGCAAAGCTCTGACGCGGTACTGGGATACGGCCTGATGTATGGCTTGCCGGCAATGATGTTCGACAAAATGGATAAAGAAACACGCATAGTGCGTATGGATAAAAAACCGTTTTTTCCGGATGACGCGGTTGCAATAGCGATAAGCGAATATAACAAAAAACGCGCATTGTTCATACTTGATAAACTGGGGAAATTAACCGCGATATACATAAACTCCAACGGCGAGTTTGTCGGTGAAGCAGGCCCAACCCAGTTAGCAACAACCGCCCCTGTGAAAGAATGGACATCAATGGTTTCGATTGGTAATGATGAATTAATTGTTGGCGGTGATGGATACATTGTATCATTCATGCGTGATGGCCAGACATGGAAAGAACAAAAACGCTGGAACAACTGGGGAGAAACAGATAAGGATAAGTTCGGAAATAAAATTACCATCAGTGCTGATGCCGGCAGACTATGGGTGGCAGACACCAGCAGAAACCGCATACTATGTTTCACCAATGATAAACTAACCGCCGAATTCGGTGACCTGGATAAAAAAGGTGATGACCTGACCCATTTGGATGGACCAAAAACAATAATCGCCCGCGACCGACGCGCCGTGGTATTCGATAGTGGAAATCAACGGTTAATGAAACTGGAACTTGCTGAGTGAGTAAGGGGAAATATAATGTTAACAAATCCGGCAGATTTAGCTGATCTGCCGGATTTTTTTATTTTACCGGGTTAGGATGATATGACCGATATGACCCATTAACCTGATATGACCAATCTGACCGATCCGACTGATCTGACTGATTATCCCGAACTACCAATTAGCCTGATATGACTGACCTAACCGATTCTGCTGATAACATAAATCATTGCTTTTTTATAATTTCCTAACAACCTAACCCTAACAAAAAAATCCCGCTATTTATTTCAAATAGCGGGATTATGTATATTTAGATTTAACTGTTTAACGACGGCGGCTTGATTTACCGGTGTTGCGTACGCGTTTGATTGCTTCTTCCTGGCTTACCGGGGTTTCTGAAGTTTCTGTAACTTCTGTCTTAATAGTTTCTGCTTTTGGAGTTACAACCACTTTAGGAGCAACCATCGCGGCAGATGGAACGCCGGCCATAATAGATTCACCAGGAACGTATTTCGGGACAATCTTCTGGTCCGGGGTTGACCATGATACTAACAACTGACTGGCAACGAAGATTGAGCTATAACCACCGATAGTAACACCGATTAACATAGCGGCAACGAAGTCGCGCAGGGTTGGTCCGCCAAAGAAGAACAATGCCAACAATGTAAATAATACTGTTAAAATGGTATTAACTGAACGTGCTAATGTTTCTAACAGAGAGATATTAACAGTTTCTGCAAATGTACGTCCTTTGCGCAGACGGATATTTTCACGGATACGGTCGAAGATAACGATAGTATCATGAATGGAATACCCCAAAACCGTGAGCAAGGCCGCGACAAACGGGCTGTTAACCTGCAGATAATTATGCAGGATAGCAAATACGCCGATAAGGGTAAACAAGTCGTGAACAAGGGCGATAATGCCGGCAACACCATAACGCCAGCCCATACCACCGATATTATATCGAATCCAGATCCAAAGCAAAATTAAAGAAGAACCGATAATTAATGCTACAGAACCATCAAATTTTAATTTTTGTGAAATGGTAGCATCAACAATATCGCTGCTTAATAATACCGGCACACCATTTGCTGATTCGTATTTTTTTAATACTTCCAGCACTACCGGGGTGATATTACTTTTAATAATCTCCTGACGAATGCCGCTTTGTTGTCCTACCGCTTCAGAAGTAGTTTTATCCAACAATACTTTCACCAGAATCTGGTCATTAGGAGTTCCCACTGCACCAGGAGATATGGTAACGTCATTTACGATTTTAGCAGATGTTAACTTTTCATTAATTGCTGCCTGAATAGATGCAGATTCAGATTCCGGCAAATGGCCAGTGATCCCAAAGGTAGCAAGAATACCACCGCGGAAGTCAATACCTTCATTGACTGCATAGCCGGTTTTCTGGGTATTCATTATCATAAAGATAATGCCGACTGCGAGCATTGCACCGCTGATGACATAATACCATCCGCGCGGGGTTACCAGGTCCCAATGTTTAAATCTAAATAAATCA
>CAZNLA010000633.1:0-2816 GCA_964573385.1 uncultured bacterium | reverse complement strand
GTGGTGTAAATGATTTCTGACGATGAATTAATGAATATGGTGGTACGCGGGGACCTGAAAGCATTAGAAACTTTGCTTAACAGGTATCGTAAGTCACTGTATTCATTTTTATTCAGAATTACTCATAATGAAACCGTAGCGGAAGATATTGTTCAGGATACTTTTATTAAATTATATGACACCAGAAAAAAATATAAAAATGGAATGATATTTCGCAATTGGCTGTTTACCATTGGGCATAACCTGGCTATTGATGAATTACGTAAATCCGGAAGATTTGTTATAGAAAACGAGAATATAGCATCTGTTATAAAATCACCTGAAGAATCTGCTACCGATAATATTGTTTCAGAAATGGTAAGAAATGCGGTAGCCATGTTGCCAACCATGCAGCAGTCAGTAATATTATTGCGCGAATACGAGGGATTTAATTACAGAGAAATTGCTACTATAACAGGCATTTCTGAAGAGGCGGCAAGGGTAAATTGTCATCGGGCAAAATCAACATTAAAAAAACTTCTTGTTGATCTTATGTAACGAAAAGTATGATTGTAACGTACAATTAATGGAAGGTGGAAAGATGAATAAAATTCTATTTGTAATCTTTTTAATTAACATATCAGTGCTGCGATTATTTGCAGATGGCATGTTATTGCAACCCAAACCGGAATTACCGGCATTTAGCGTTACTTACCACAATGTTGATGTGGTTATTGATCGTCAGATTGCAAAAACTGAAGTTGATCAGTCTTTTCATAATGAATCAAATGTAGTTACCGAAGGTACGTATATGTTTCCTATTGATGACAGCAAAACTATATCAAAATTCATTATGTATGCCGGAAACGAGGAATTAAAAAATAGAATACTTGAGAAAGATGAAGCAGCTAAAATTTACAACAATATCGTTCGGCTACGAAAAGATCCGGCATTATTGCAATGGATTAATAAACGTATGATTCAGGCACGGGTTTTCCCCATAGAACCTAATGGAGATAAACGAATAAAATTAGGTTATCAGGAATTGTTAACATCTCAAAACAATGTTGTTAAATATGTTTATCCAATGAAAACAGAAATGATTTCATCTAAATTATTATCAAAATGTACGGTAAGAGTAAATATAATCAGTGACAAACCAATAATAAATATCTACTCACCTACACATAAAATTTCTATCAAACGTATAGATGATTATCATGCTGATGTATCTTATTACGAAACGAATGTCTTACCGGATGAAGATTTTATTCTTTATTACTCAGTTAGCAGCCAAAATATTGGAGTAGATTTATTGGCATATACTGAAGCAGGAACTAAAGACGGATATTTCATAATGATGCTGGCACCACAATTGAATATTGCACAGGAAGAAATACAACCTAAAGATGTGATATTTGTTCTTGATACCAGTGGTAGCATGTCGGGGGATAAGATAAATCAAGCGAAGTCTGCCTTAAAATATTGCGTGAAGAAATTAACTGAAAAAGATCGGTTTAACATTATTCAATTCAGTAATGATGTTAAAAGTTGGAAGCCAGAATTAAAAATTGCAGATGGTGACAATACTTTTGACGCTATTAAATATGTTGATGATATAAACGCAACTGGCGGAACCAATATCAACGATGCTATGAAGTCCGTATTGAAAATCATGAATGCTAGTAATGGAATTGATAAAAGATTAAAAAATATTATTTTTATTACTGATGGACAACCAACAGTGGGTGAAATTGATACTGAAAAAATTCTATTACATGTTAAAGATTGGAATAAAAATAACACATCAATTTATGATTTCGGTGTTGGTTCAGACTACAATGCTCCTTTTTTGGATAAATTGGCTGAAGAGAATAACGGTATAGCCGATAATGTGTTGCCTAAAGAAGATATCGAGAATAAAGTTGCTATATTTTATAACAGCATATCAGCACCAGTATTTACAGGAATAAATGCTGATTGGGGAACTGCCAGAACATTTGATTTATTCCCTGAAAAGATACCAAATGTTTATAAAGGTTCCCAGATATTGATTACCGGTAGGTATAAAGCAGAAGGAAATTTATCGTCAACATTAACATTAAAAGGTTTATTAGCAGGAAAAGATAAAGAGTTCAAATACAATATCAACTGGCCTGCAGCATCATTTGATGATGAAAATATTCCTAAATTATGGGCAACAAGAAAAGTCGGCAGTCTTGAAAATCAATTAAGATTAAAAGGAGTAAATAAGGAAATATTGACAGAATTAATTGATTTATCAAAAAAATATGGGATAATTTCTCAATATACTTCTTTTTTAATAGATATAGATGAGGCATCTGGTAGTCGCCAAAATAATATATTTAAAAATAGAGATGCTCAGATTAGTGACGCGTTTGATTATGTCGGAGAAAAAAGGAAGGCAGTCGTTGGCGCACCTGCAGTTAGTCAGTCTTACAATGGCAAAGCATACAACAACGCAATGCTGTTTGCTAAAAAAACACAAATCATGAATGATCGCGGAGAAATGGAGACATTCGGCCAAATGCGCAATGTATCGCAACGATCATTTGTGCAAAATGGCAAACAATGGATTGACGTTAATTACCAGAATCAAAAAAATATAATTAAGGTTAAAGCGTTTTCGCCAGCTTATTTCCAATTGGCTAACGCGCACCCACAGATGCAACAATACCTGAGCATGGGTGCAGAAGTAATTATTTCACTCAAAGATACCGCGATTCAAACCGGAGATGACGGTAAAGAAACTGAATTTACCTCTGCTGAATTAAAACCATTAATAGAGAAGATGAATAGTGAATTTATTACTCCAC
>CAZNLA010000632.1:0-2820 GCA_964573385.1 uncultured bacterium | reverse complement strand
CCTTTATATCGAATTCGTCTCTGATGCTTTTGTTCTTCATTATCCATTGCGCAACAAAAGGGGACTAATGTATGTGATTGCAAACATATAGGTTTTTGACATATATAACATTGGACCCATTTTTTCTCCCACCTTTACTATTTTCTTAATGCTGTTATAATCATATCATACCAAATACAATTCATAATAGCAAACGTGAGCAGTATCAGTCGATTATTAACTTCAATATTTTGTCGGTAATTGGATTTGATTAATCATAAATTTTTATTTTGTTAGACCAAGCACAGGCTCTTTGCCTATTGCCGTGAGAAAGAAGATATATAATGATATATTTATTATATACGAGCATGGTAATGACGGATAACTACCCTTGTAGGGGTCGCCGCCGGTCGAGTTCACATAAGGAAGTATAGGAATTAATCATTAAAACCCAGTCGGTAAGCGGTATTGTAGTATAATATTAAATTACAAACTGGAGGAATAAATAATGAAATCTTTATTTGAACAAAACGGTGGGACTTTTTCTGTTGTTGGTGATTACCTACTTCCAGACCTAAAGCTACCAGAGCATGAGACTGTCTTTATCGGTAGATATGGACGATTGCACAAGGAATATCTTCAAAAGCATAAAAACGGTGTTTATACGAGTTTGTTGCTTTCGGGGAAGTTGAACTCTTACCTTGCCGAGATAGATTCACAGTCTAAAGACATGCTTGAGCTGCTGATGACACAAATGGCAGAAAAGCAGTGCATTACGGAAAAATTGAAAGTTCAAAATCAAATAGCCTGGGTAGGAGCAATGAATAACATTAAAAATTGTGCAGCGGAAATTGTTTTAAGCACTATTATATTTTGAACAGATTAGAGTCTATTCCATTCATTATTGACTAAACTTTTGAACCACCTAAAGTGCTATTTGGCATATGTTGGGTGGTTCGATGTTTATGTCTAGTTTCAAAAGTTAAGTAATTATCAGCAGTACTGAATATTTTATTAATTACTTTAGTCGACATCAGAATGAGAATCTAATTGTTATTAATTTTGGTTTAAGATTGACTCTATAAATATAATTCTTATAATATAATTAACAAATTAAAATAAATATATCAATAAAAAACATAATAATATAAATATTGACATTAAAATAATATATGGTAAAATGTAAATGAAAGTACTTTCAAACACTTGTTATTTAATAAAGGCTCTGTAAACCTAAAATGAAAGAATAGCTCCAGAATACTTAGGAAAGCTTTAAATTTCGCTTAATAGATACGTAAAAGTCCATTTGAGAATGGTCAAGGGTAAAATGAACGTGCTTAGGCACGCCCTATGACAATTCACAAAGCGACTTTTGGAAATGTAAACAAGCGAAATTTAGGCAACAAGTAAAAACTTCTGTTTTTGCTTATGCGATAATGAGAGACCAGCAACCTGTGCAGGAGTAAGACCGTTTAGAGCTGAGTGAGGACGGACAAAATTAAAGAAGAAAACGAACATAGAGATAAGGTTATTAGCCGAACTAAAAGAGTTAAAGCCCTGTTTGGTCTTATACCAAGCCTTGAACTGTTTATTGAAGCATTCTATTAGATTGTTGCTAATGTCGTCCTTAAAGCTCTCTACACGAATATGACGGACATCGCACAAGATGGATTTGATTGGTACTTTGTAAGCAGAATAGCGGTCAGATACCACAGCACTAGGCTTACCCAAGTCCTTGACAGCATTCATCAGAGTAAATGCTTGAGGGGAATCCCTATGAGGCGAGAGATGAAAGCCTAAGACAAAGCGAGTTTCGGAATCAATAATGAACCAGATATAATGCTTTATGCCCATTATCTTGACGACTGTTTCATCAGCGTGCCATTCGTCAGAATTGAAGTCTAGCATAGGTACTAGCTCTAAACTGATGTTATGGAAAAGTGGTGCAAACTTAGTACACCAATTACCGATAGTAGTATGAGAAACCCTGATACCACTAGAAGCCCAAAGAATTAGTGCAATATTTCTATAAGAGTTTTTGCCTAGATAGAACATAGTAAGAGCAGATATGATGGTCTGCATAGGGTAACGCATACGCTTAAAATCCGTCTTTCCAAACAGCTTAGACATTGATGGAGCGGATACGACTGTAGGCTTAGGAACAAAGAATGAGTGATTACACTTTTTGTCAGGACAACGATAGTTGGAATAATGGTCGTAATCATGATGTAAGAAAGTGCCCCTTCCACAACGAGGACATTGCGGGTAATTAGCAGCCTTCCTAGTCGTAGGAGAATCTGGCGCAAATTGACGAGAGCATTTTCGGCACTGATATTTTTGATTTCCAAACTTATCTTT
Organism: uncultured bacterium; assembly: GCA_964573385.1. Lineage (GTDB taxonomy): Bacteria > Armatimonadota > Hebobacteria > CAIYQO01 > CAIYQO01 > JBAXQQ01. Next base: position 483 of record CAZNLA010000632.1, on the reverse strand, counting down.
ACCGAAACGATACAATGAATGAGAATTGTTGCATTTAGGACATTTAATTGATACAATATTTTGCATGAGGCTTTAGCTCCTTTTTGGGAGATATGATTTGTTGTGCAAAACTATTGTATCTCAATGGGACTAAAGCCTCAACTTTCATTTAAGTTTACAGAACGAAGAAAGATATAAGGAGAAAATGATGAAAAGTATTATTCCGGAAATCTATGTTGACAATTGCAGGGAAGCACTTAATTATTATTTAGAGGTACTCGGCGGTGAAATAAAGAACGTGCAGACTGCAGATGGGAAAGAGATGTTCAAAGGCCATGAAGGTAAGATTATTCATTCTGAGCTTCATGTTAACGAAGCTTGTGTTTTTTATTTCGTAGATAACCTAAGTGATAAGAAGTATGATAGTAATATCACTTTAGTTCTAATCCTAGAAAGATCGGAAGAGCACACGTCTGAACTCCAGTCACATTCAGAAATCTCGTA
>CAZNLA010000631.1:0-2841 GCA_964573385.1 uncultured bacterium | reverse complement strand
TGAGCAACTATCTGCTGATGGTGTTCAAACCACGCGGGATATGGACCTTTGTCGTTATGCATAGATTCAGGTATTTCCGGTCTGAAGCTGTTTTCCGCAACAACACAAAAAATAAAACTGGTTATCAGTAAAATAAAAAGATAAAATCGAAGAAACATATCAACTCCGTCCAATAATTTTTACAAATAATACCATTCATTTGTAAAAATTAATACAGTTTATTAAATAAAAATAACCCTTCTCATTGCGGAGAAGGGTTGTGGTAAGTTCATTTTAATTTTTACTATATATCAAATTATCTCAAGTTCATCTTTACCCGGTAATGGTGGGAACTCTATATGTGGTTCTGTCTGATACCAGAATGCTACAGATGATATATCATCCTTCATGGGCAGGTATCGTCCGCCACTGCGCCAACCAAGTGCCTGTATGGTTACGGCGATATCATCCTGGAATCGTATTGGGTCCATAATATGCCAACGATACAGGCTGAAACGTGTGTTGGATTGATATGTGCCATCCGGTCTGACTACATGTGGCATGCCTGCATATGCTGTGGTGAATTCCTGGTACTGTTTAGTTGCTTTGTTTTCAAAATTGTATGAACCGCAAAAATAGTCTTCTGTGCCGGTGCCACATATTGTGGGGAAACTATCACCACTGTATTCCGCCACTGCCTCTTCGATTGTCTTTCCGGCAGGGATATCACCGTCCATATAAAACTTTATTTCGCCTTCACCCCACCAGCCATTATTGTTAACTTGCCATGCCATATATGTACCGACATATTGCCCCTGTCCACGGACATTATCCAATATGGTATAAATATCTTTATATTTTAAAGGGTTAACCCGTCTGAATTGGGCATGGAAATATGCGGCGTCCGAAGGTACTTCTGTCAGGGTATAATTAATCTGATAAAAAATTGTCATTGGCGCGGTGTCAATATTTTCCATGGTAATTTTACAATGTTTTCGGAAAGGCATTTCCCAATAACAATTGAAAGCATTCCCGGGATTAACACATATCGGTAACGAGTTTAATGGCGCATATACGTTGAAAGATGTGTAGGCACTTGCAAAAAAATCTCCTATCGGCACTTCAACTGAAGGTGTTTCTTCTTCATCCCAGTAAAAACGTAAAATAGTATTGCGATAATTACCTGATGGGGTCATCCAAATTTGTTGGATTGCGCCGGGACCGTCAACATCAGCAAGTACCAGAGTTTCACCCGGGGCTATCTGAGTGCATGGACGCACTTTCCAACCTTTACCCAAATCTTTTGATGGTCCATGCTCCGGATTAACGTGTTGTCCGCCGGCGCCTTTGCCACCGGTGGGGTTCTCCGCCGATATTGAACGTGTTTGTGCTGATGATAACCGTGATAGGTTGCCCATATTCATGCCCAGTCCGTTAAATGTCATTATATTAACCACCTTTTTTGTTTAACTATACTAAAAAGTAAAAACCGCCGCAAGATGCGACGGTTTTTGATCCGGGGTTTGCAAATACGGGTTATACATCAAGTGCATGCCGGTAATTGCAAACGCGCATTGAACAGTCATTTAACTAGTATTACCATCATAATAAATAGTAATACGGTGACGATTAACAATATACTACTCGGAATTAATGATGACTCTTCCGGAATACTGGGAAAGTCGTGGTGAGGTTTTAACTCACTACCTTTATACATTACAATTCCCCCCTTCTCCTTATTTTTACCGTATCCGCGGTAAGGGGCCATTGCTGCGATGTATGCTGCGACTAGAAATGTTGAAAATATTATATCATACAAAATCGTGAAAAAAACTTAAATATTATAAAAAAAAAATTTTTTTTCAAAATAAAATTTTATAAAGTATTAATTTTCAGGTGATTCTCGAAATTTTGTAAGGAAATTAACATAAAAATTAATACTTTTCCCTTGGCTGAATCAGGTGAATACCTGATGTTATATCCCGGAAGTTCTGGGATTTGTTGCCAATAATGCGGCTAACCCGCCGGAAATTAATGACGCGATTACGGTACGGATTATCAGGTTAATAATTTCTATATGAATATTGGCTGCCAATACCATGATTGCGTTGAAATTATTGCTGAATACAATTGATAATATCGCGCCTGCAATAGGCATAATAGCACCGGCACCGGCAGCCAACCATAATGTTGAGTAATTCCAGGTTTTACCGACAATACGCCAAATAAAATATCCTGTTAATATCCCCGCGATTATACTGACGAATAAATTAGGACCGGCAATGTAAAAAAACGCGTCACTAATCTTAACAGCTCCAGGTGGTATGACAGTCATTAAACTCGCTAATTTTCCCAGAATACCAGAGAAAATAATTACCATAACCAGAGTTGTCCAACGCGCTTTATCAACATCTGTTGGGGTATGGGTTTCGTTATTAACTCTGTTATATGTCGGTCGCAGGCAATCGGCACAACGTACCCCCACCGGGCCGTGGTTTACGCAATCCGGGCATAAAGGCTTGCCACATTTGCCACAAGACACGTATGTCTCGCGATTAGGGTGACGGTAACACATAGTATTTTCTGTCATTTTTAGTCCTGTCTGTTACTGGTTTCTACCCGGTAATTGTAAACTTCGCAGTAAAAATGTACAATACCCCCGTAATTTGTCTAAACCTTTAACAGCATAAAACTCTCTTTTTTATAAAAATGACAATTTTTAAACTAATTTGGGGGCAATGCTGGATATTAAAAAGGTAAGTTGAACCTTAATTTTAAAGCCATATTATGGCATGGCGGCATCTTAAATCCGCCGGGAGGATCCTTATGAAAATTGTCGTGTGCATCAAACAGGTGCCGCAA
>CAZNLA010000630.1:0-2843 GCA_964573385.1 uncultured bacterium | reverse complement strand
AGTTATAGTAAAAATATTACTTTTGAAATAATAGGGCCTATGGGATGACTGTGAATATAATTCATATTTCTCTTGATACGAACTGTAATGTGTTGTATTCTGATATTATTATACCATAAATTAATCGCTGTTGTGTAATAATTTAAAAAAACACATCAACATTTATTCAATTGTATTTTCCACTAATGATACCACCACATGTTGTTCGGCAATACGTTTATCTCGCATTGTTTGTATACGATACCATACAAGCATCCCAATTGTGACTACGGCGGCAGCTATCCAACTATATGCTGGAAGCAAAGTTGCGCCTTTAATGCTGCTGTATACTCCAAAAATAAAGAAAATAATAGCGGCGGATATCTGAATGGTTCTTTCTGGCAACTGTTTACCCAATATTTGACCGACGATAATTGCCAAACCATCTGATACCACCATTCCAAGGGTTGACCCTAACCATACAGGCAGCAATGGATGGTCTGTTGCAAGGGTAACGGTGCCTAACATTGTTTTATCACCTAATTCCGCCAAAAAGAAAGTAGTCGCGACAATCCAGAACGGAGATTTTGTTTTGGTATCACTGCATTCGCCCTCTTCATCCAATGAATCACCGCGCAATGTCCAAAATCCAAAGCCGATAAATGCCAGACCAGCAACCAGACTAACCCATGACTGTGGAAGAAGATGCCCTACCCCGCCACCTAATAAAACTGAAATAATATGTACAACCAATGTTGCCACAGTAATGCCCGCCAGTACCACCCAGGCATTGTACCTACTGGACAAACACATTGCGACAAGTTGGGTTTTATCGCCTAACTCAGCAATAAATATCATAATAAAAGATAATACAAAAGCGTCCATATTAACTCCAGGCTATCAACATAATAGCAGAATGGCATAAAAAAGACCTTTGCGTCTGTCAATATACAATAACGCAAAGGCACCATTAATCATTAAGAGAGACTGCAAGAATCTGGTGTAATAACCGTCTTGATTCTTCCTGAAATAGTTACTCCCCTTTACAGGTCAGACTGTACCAAACGGAGATAATCATTGTCAATATTTTTATCGGATAACTGATCCATAAATATTCTGACGATGATTATATTAGCGGTCATATATTGATATTACTAGTTTCGCATCGCAGTTCTACAAATGTTTTGTAAACCGAATAAAAAAGGGCAATCAATACAGATTGCCCTTACGATGTTTTACAAATTAAACAGACTGTTACAAAACCAGTTATTTCAAAGCATATTTGCTCATTAAATTGGCTTCCACAGTTTTTCTGTCATTATCACTTAAAGCTGTTTTATAGGTAATAATTTCTGCAATTTCACCACGATAATATGACCCATATGCTGGTGTATTGGTACAATATCCCAGGCGTACCGCACATCCGGTAGCGTTCTGGTAAATATTATCTATGGTAGAATCGCTACCGACTGACCATGTAACTGGTACCTGTTTACCATTTATATAAACAGTTTTACGTGCGGATGATAACGCATCCCAAATGCGGAAAGAAATTAATGTTGCAGTATTAGTAACACCACTAAAGTTGCCAACACTACGTGAACCTGCCCAGTCATAAGTACAGTCAAATCCATTTGGTCGCAGGAAAAGCCCGCAACTATGGCCATCGCGTTCATTTGTAAGGATAACACCGCTAAAACTTGCAGGGCGGATTACCATGAATGCTGTAGTTGACTGATGGGCGGATGTTGTACCTACAAACCATGGATTTGTTCCGGAAGACAGGAACAAGTCACTTGTGCCATTAAAAGTTACTGTCGGCAGACCATTAATGCCATTGGTATTGTATGTTCCGGTACCGTTAAATGCCATCACATCTCCCTGTGAATCCCATCTGGTAACTGCATTGCCGGTTTTTGTAATACCATATTTCGCATCTAACCAGTATCCCATTCCAGTTGGCCATGAACCCGGATAAAGTGGAGTATCTGTTCTGGTTTCCACATGACCGTCAACAAAAGAACAGATATATTTACCGGTATGGCGCAATTCATAATCTGCTGATGAATATGCTACATTTGCGGTAAATGGTGGTTGTGGTGCCGGTGCTACAGCTCCTGATGGTGCTGAAGTCATTGCAAAACCATCTCCGGTTAATATTGTTGCCATTGGTTCAACAATATCACCCAACGCTTTTTCACTCATTTGTGAATTATAAACATAACTGTTGGTTTGTGATTTTCCTTTTGTAGGACATATTACAACACCAGGATCCAATCCCAACACTGTCCAGACAGCATCTTCAGATGGCAATGCCTCTTCGTGGTCCTGGCTATACATTGTCATTGTCGCAGCAATCTGTCGTTGATTGCTGGTGCATGTTGTCTGCCGTGCTTTTTCCCGAGCACGCGCAAAAACAGGAAACAGAATAGCAGCCAAAATTGCAATAATGGCTATTACAACTAACAGCTCAATCAGTGTAAAACCTTTTTCTTTCTGCATAACAGGCATTAAACTTTCTCCTTTACAGTTATTATTTTCCGGAACCGCTCCCGACATTTGACAATTATTATATCATAATCATTGAAATAAATTCAATACTTTTGAAAACATTTTATATAAAAAATTATTTGTTTTAAGAAATAATTGAATATTCAACCATATCTGCATCATATTACGATGCTTTTGCTATCGGTCACTTATATTGTCGGAGCAACTTTTTTTAAGATATTTTTCCATTAATACGGCCATACCTTATTAATTTAATCTCCGTTTCAGTCATCTCTCTGCTTTATAAAACTCCACTCCCCTATTGACACACACTTTGCATATTAGTAAAATAAATCATACATTTCATACTGTTG
>CAZNLA010000629.1:0-2861 GCA_964573385.1 uncultured bacterium | reverse complement strand
TTCGCGAAGTATTAGAAGAAGTACGTGTATTTCTGCAGTCACATGGTGGCGATGTTGAGTTTGTAGCGCTTGAAGGCAATGTGGTAAAGGTTACCCTTACCGGTGCCTGCGGTGGATGTCCTAATGCGGCAGCTACCCTGAAAAATGGCGTGGAAAGATACATCAAAGATCGTATACCGGAAATTGAAGAAGTTGTAGCGGTTAGCGCGTCATCAGAATGCGGTGAATACTGCAGCTAAATAACGAAGAGTGAAGAGTGAAGGGTGAATAGTGAATAGTGAATAGTGAAAAGTGAAAAATTGAATTATTTATATATACAAGTTTTCATATAAATCTAAAGTCCTGTTCTAACTTCACTATTCACTCTTCACTCTTCACTCTTCATGCTTCTGGCGTTTTAATATGAATTTCTCGTTTCGTCGCTTACGAAGGTTAATTATTAAGGAGTTTACTCAAACCCTGCGCGATAAAAAAATGCTGGGTTTTATTTTTGTCGCTCCTATATTTCAGCTATTTTTATTCGGTTATGCCATCACCAGTGATGTTACAAATATCGCTACTGTAATTTGCGATTATGACAAAACAGCGTTAAGCCGTAGCCTTACTCAGAAATTTGCTTCCAGTAAAGAATTTAAAATTGTAAAAAATGTCGTTAACAACCGCCAATCAGAAGAAGCATTGCAATCCGGTCAGGTGAAATTAGCATTGATTATCCCAAAAGGATTTCAAAATGATATCGCAGCGGGTAAGCAAACACAAATTGCGGCATTAATTGACGGTTCTGATTCGCAAACAGCGCGGGTAATTGGCGGGTATACTACCGGAATTTTACGCGAGTTCAGTAAAGCCAAAATTGATATATTAATGAATAAAGTCAAAGAATATGCCCCTCGATTGCCACAGCTAAATTACCAACCACGGGTATGGTATAACCCGGAAATGAAAAGTGTACGATTCATGGTTCCCGGGGTATTAGCCATGATAATCATGATGATAACCATGATTCTAACATCTATGGGTATTGTCAAAGAACGGGAAATCGGTACCCTTGAACAATTAATAGTAACACCAATTACTCCATTGGAATTAATGCTGGGGAAAACGCTCCCATATTTAATTGTGGCCCTGATTGACCTTACGATAATCTTGATAGTAGCCAGGTTAGGATTTGATCTGCCGGTGCGCGGATCAATTTTTATTATTGTATTCAGTGCAATTTTATTCCTGATGACGACTTTGGGACTGGGCATCTTTATCTCTACAATATCAACCACCCAACAGGAAGCTATGCTGTCCGCGTTTTTCTTTATAATGCCGTTTATTTTGCTTTCCGGCTTTATTTTCCCCATAGAAAATATGCCGATATTTTTTCAACATATAACTCAGCTAATTCCAATGCGATATTTTCTGGAGATAGTACGCGGTGTATTTTTAAAAGGAACCGGATTTGTAGAATTATGGCCGCAAATGCTGGCACTTTTTACTTTTGGAATATTAATAATAACCGCAAGCGCGTTAAGGTTTAAAAAGAGATTGGGATAATTATCTGGATTAATCCATCAATCTGATTAAAACTGCAATTATAATTTTTCACTACAAAAGACCGCATAGAACACAAAAGAAAAACTTAAAAATACTCTTTGCGTTTTTTGTGTTTCTGTCGCGTTGAATGCAATATCAGAAATTTCGCTTAAGGTTACAAAAACAGGCTCAGTGATCAGTCACTGAGCCTGTTGTGTTACATTAAGTAAAGACACTGTGTATATTAAATTTTTGCCAGTCCCAGAGAAATCTTTTCGTTATTTAATTCGACATCTTCACGGTATACATCAGTCGTTGCCATTTCGAAATATATTTCTGCTGTTAATGTTTCTGACATCAGATAATCAATGTGGTCATTCAATGCTATTTGAATATCTTCACTTGCTGCAATGAACAGTTGAATATGGTCATTAATTTGCAGACCTGCTGATTTTCTTGCGTCCTGAATTGTTCTCACCATATCACGGGCAATACCTTCACGGCGCAATTCCTCTGTTATTTCTGTGTTCAACGCGGCAATATAACCACCATCTTCCGCAACCGCAAAACCTTCTGGGGATGATGATTCTATCAGGATTTCTTCTGCTGTTAATTCCCATTCCTCGCCATTGACAGTAACTTTAAAACAGCTTCCCGCGCGTGCCAGGGCAGCGATATCGGCAGCAGCGGTTCCGGATATTTCTGCCAACGCGGCCTTCAGTGCAGGGACCATTTTACCGTATTTACGTCCGACTACCGGCAGGTTTGGTTTGAATCTGTATTCCACCATTCCCCCGCTTCCCTCCATGAAACGAACATTTTTAATATTCAACTCTTCGCGAACTTCTGCCATAAATCTCATTAACGCGTCTTCTTCTGTTTTACCAGGAAGATAAACTAACAATTCGGCTAATGGCTGACGAATTTTATGCCCGCTTTCGGCGCGCGCACTTCTGCCTAATTCAATAACTTTCAGCAATACTTCCATATCGCGATCCATTTTGGTATCTACCATTTCCTGGTCAACTGTTGGCCATTTAGCGATATGCACGCTTTCGGCTTCTTTACCATCAGTTAAATTACGGTATATTTCCTCACTTATGAATGGCGCAAATGGAGCCATTAATTTAACAACCGTTACCAAACATAATCGCAATGTATAATACGCGGCTTTTTTATCGGTATCTGTTTCACTCTTCCAGAATCTACGGCGGTTTCGGCGCAAATACCAGTTGGAAAGTTGGTCAACAAACGACTCGATAGCGCGTGCCGCCTCAGTAACTTCATATTTCTCTAAATGTAACGTTACGGTGGCGATTAATCCCTGTAAACGTGGAACG
>CAZNLA010000628.1:0-2874 GCA_964573385.1 uncultured bacterium | reverse complement strand
TAACAGATGCTAATGGTTTATCTAGTACTATCATTCATAATCTGGTTATTAAACAAAAACCGGATATAGATATAAAAGATTTAGATAATCCTTTTGATCCATTCAGTAATTGCAATAATGCATCTGTTAGCCCGATTTATAAAATTAACGTTGGGAATAACTCTAATTCAAATTGTATCTCATCGTTTTTAATAGTCTGGGGAGATGGGAATACAGATTCAAATGTTACTTTTCCAACTTCACATACTTATTCTCAGATTGGAATTTACAATATGTATGTTACTGCTTTTGGTACAAATGGATGTAGTAATTCAATAAATTATGTAGTAAATAACGAACCATATCCTTCTGGAAAATTAATAAGTGCCGCAAGTACAATAAATTTATGTGATCCTAATACAAAGATAGATTTTACGATTTCTGATTGGGCAACAAATTCATTGGGAACTACTTATAGAATAAACTATGGCGATAATTCCCCCGATTCGATTCTTAATCTGACACAAATTGATTTGAAAAATTCCATTTATTATAATAGTTCAAATCCTTCAGCATCAGCAAACTATCCGGTACCTCATACCTATAAAACAACAAGTTGTCCAAAAAATTATTACTCTGCTTCGCTAGCGGTTAAAAATGCCTGTGGTAGCAGAAATGGAAGTGTAGACAATATAATTATTTTATCGAAACCGGAAGCGAACTTTACTGTTTCACCATCCGCATGTGTCAACACAAGCGTATTATTTACCAATACCACTGTTGCTGCCTATGGGCTTAATTGTTCATTAAAAGCTGTCTACACCTGGGATTTTGGAGACGGATCACCGATTGTAACAACCCAATTAATACTTCCACAAAATTTCAATCATACCTATACAGTTAAAGGAAATTATACAATAACACTTACCAGTGAAAACTATTGTGGAAAAACCACAAAAACGCAACAAATTTGTGTTGAACCACCTGTAACTCCTCAATTTTCATTAAGTTCAAACGAAGGGTGTGCTCCATTCAGTATTAATACAACCAATTCAACAGACATTACAGATGTTTGTATTACTCCTACATATTTATGGGAAGTTACCTACACAGCAAGTAATTGTGGAACTACTCCTAATTATAGATTTACAAACGGAACTTCAACTTCATCCGCAAATCCATCTTTCGAATTTATAAATCCCGGGACATATACCGTTAAATTGTCTGTGACCACTTTATGTGGTACTGAGACAACAAGTAAAACTGTAACAGTAAAGCAACCACCAACAGTAGTAATAAATAATATTGATGATTATTGTGGTACTGCAAGCATTCACCCAACTGCTGAAGTCAATATTTGTTCTGAAAACCCAACTACTTTGATTTATGCCTGGAGTTTTCCGGGAGGAACTCCGACTACTGCAAATACTTTAGACCCGGGAACAATTAATTATAGCACTTATGGAGATTATACTGTATCACTTAAAGTAACAAATGAATGTGGATTCACAACAGCCAATAAAACATTTGCTGTAAAAATATTACCTTTAATAACGGATGGTAATTTGGCTTTACATAGTTCTACAATATGTAGTGACTCAATTTTTAAGGTTACTCCAACGAGTATTAATGGAGATACAGTGCCTGTTGGCACAACATATACATGGTCATTACCAATTATTAATCCGGTTAATGCAATTACAGGAGGTTCAGCACAAACAACAGCACAAACATTAATTAGCCAGGTATTAACGAACACTACTCGAAATCTGGCAACAGCTACTTATACGGTTACACCTATTTTGGGATTATGTAATGGTAATGATTTTACGGTTCAAGTACAGGTAATTCCAACCATTCATGCAAATGCTACTGTGAATAATATTACTTGTTTTGGTGCCAATGATGGCTCTATTATTACCAATATCGATGGTGGAATTCCGTTTAGTTCAGGTAATCCATTTACAACATTATGGACAGGTCCAAATGGGTTCACAGCTAACACAAAAGACATTTCAGGATTGTCGCCAGGTGATTATACTGTTACGATTACTGATGCAGGTGGTTGTCCTGTAACTGCAAATTATACGATTATTCAGCCAACAGAGATTGTTGTTTCAATGGATGTAAAAACAGATATTAACTGTTATAACAACCAAAACGGATTAATCGGAATATCTGTCAGTGGTGGTGTGCCACCTTACAGTTATAACTGGACTAAAGATGGTTTGCCTTTTGCTACAACAGAAGATATAATAGATTTGGATCAGGGTGTGTACGAAGTCACAGTTACCGACGATACCGGTTGTGATTCAAAAGTTCATAAATTTACTGTTACTGAGCCACAGCCATTGGTTATTAATTTAGTAAAACAAACGAATGTATTTTGTAAAGGAGATTCGACAGGTGCAATTACTATAAATGTTGTAGGAGGAACGATTATTGAGAAGTCGCCGGGAGTTTTTGATTATACCTATTTATGGTCAGGACCAAACGGATTTGCCAGTTCAGATAAAAATTTAACGAAATTAGCTATCGGAACATATCATCTAACAGTAACTGATAAAAACAATTGTACCCAAAATTTTTCAACTACCATCACAGAACCTACAGAATTGATTTTGTCGACAACCAAAACACCTGTAACGTGTTATGGTGCAAACGATGCAACAATAACAGCCATTGTATCAGGTGGAACAACGCCTTATACCCTTCAATGGAGTAATTTTGGTAGCGGACCAGTACAGAATAATCTTCAACCCGGAAATTATACGGTAAAAGCAATAGATGGTAATGGCTGTGAAAAATCGGTTTCGGTAAATATCCCTGAATCTAATTTCACTTTTCATCCGGTAGTAAAAAATGTTTCTTGTAACGGTGGTCACGATGGATATA
>CAZNLA010000627.1:0-2892 GCA_964573385.1 uncultured bacterium | reverse complement strand
ATACGATTTTTCTGAATGTGACTGGAGTTCAGACGTGTGCTCTTCCGATCTCCACCACATCCAATAATACCTACCACAACAGGTTTCATAAAGACTCCTCGAAATAACTAATTAAAAAACCCTCACTTAAGACCACTTCTTAAGCGAAAATTCTGTAATTACTCGTTTTATTTTTTATCTATACTTTATAATTACAGTTATACATTTATAGATTTTCAATTAATTAAAGAAAAGTGATCCGAATCCCCATGGTCGGTGAAAATCTATCTCTTCAAATGGTGACCAGGCGTAATGGAACTGTTTCTTATCAGCAGATGCGATATCAATTCTATATACATTCATTCGCCAACTATCACCGGAAACAGGGACAATATTTTCTGGTCCTAACAAATTAATAAATGGAATAGAAACCTCAAGACTCCAGCTAAAATCACCGGGTTTATCCATTTCACCATTAATCACTGTTTTACTGATTAAGCCTTCACAGTCGTATTGGGTTAAACCAATAAACGCCGCCTTGGGACACTCCGGAGTGCGTCGATTTAAAATGCATGAATCGAAAACGACGTTAGTTGGCGAGAAATTAATTTCATAATAGTTATGGATTGATGATAATGGTGACAAAAAGAACTCCATGCATTCTTCAGTAAAAACAGGGGCATCATGTTCGGTAAATGAAGCATGAATATAATTATCCTCGCATTTAGCCAACAGATACAGGCAGGTATCAGAATACAGCATACTAACATCAGTGTTCACTGGCTTACCATTATTCGGTGTCATATTATGTAATTTCATAATATTGGCATTTTGCCATAATGGATCATTACCAATACCGGTAATTTCAATTTCTTTTTGTATTTTATTACAAAAATATTCGGGTAAATTATTCATTTGATAACTCCTCAACTGTAAATCCCGGACTAAAAGGAAACATCATCTGACTCGTAAGTTTAATTAAATCATCTGTAGTTCCTAATCGTTCTTTATCATTCAATATTTTTTCAAATCTATTTTTCGCTTTTGCTCGCGAAGAAGATTTATCGCCATCATTTATACCGGTAAAATCTTCCAACAATCTGTCTGCTATTAAAGATACCGATATATTTGATATATCAGAAGTCACCCAACGTCTGTTAAGCAACTGTGCTGCCATTGCAGTAGTACCACCACCGCCAAAAAAATCACCAACAACATCGCCTTCATCAGTAGTGGCAACAATAAATTTATTCAATAAAGCCAACGGTTTTTGGGTTGGATATCCCATATTTTCTTTTGCCCATGGCAATAATGAATGATATTCCCACACATCATCCGGTAACTTCCCTACTTCTAAATTTCTCTCTGATCCATCAGCACGTTTCTGACCGCCTACCCATTTATAATCTTCACGGACCCGATCAGCATAAAATTTCCATTTAGTTGCTGATTTTGAATAAAACAAAATATTATCATGTTTGCGGGCAAATCTCGTTTTTGATGCCCCACCCCCACTGTAATACCATATATATTCGTTTTGAAAATTATTGTAACCGAATATTTTATCCAAAATCACTTTTACATAATGTACCGCGTGCCAATCCAAATGAAGAAAAAAAACTGCTTCTGGTTTTAACATCTTATAAATCAGATTCAATCTTTCTTCCAACCAATCCAGGTATTCTTTTAATCCACCTGCCCAATTATCGGTAAAAGAATGGTTTTCATAACGATTACCAGTATGCAAATAAAATTCTTTCTCAGTAAAATAAGGTGGATCTATGTATATAAAGTCGAAAGATTCTTCCGGTAGCAATCTCATTACATCAATACAATCACCACAAACTATACGATTCAAACCTGAAGGATATAAATCTGACTTTTCCACAGGGTTACCAATAGTTTGTTTTACTTTCAAAATCATATTTACTCTTTTATCGCGACTGCAGTTAGTTCTCCATAAAATAATTCATGATAATCATTTGCCGCATAAAAGTTTATTATTGACTGGTCGACAATTTTTTCTGGTTTAAGATTTTCACGGTAAATAATCCGGCATTCCAATGTCATAATGCTTTCCGCAATGATAGGCGATTCAATGGATTGCGCTTTGACTCTGGTTAATCCGCATTCGCCGAACTTATCGGCGTCGCGACCTGAGTTTGAACCGCAAAAACGTAATGCGCTTTTCATTTCATCTGGCAACCAATTAACAGAGAAATCAGTCGCTTCAGAGATAAAATTCCATGTATGACGTGTAGGACGCACCATAACCATTACCACCGGTTTGCCCCACATAATACCAAAGGTCCCCCAGGAAATTGTCATGGTATTACACATTTCTATTCCGCTACCGGATAATAGTAACGCACCTTCATTACCATAAATATTAAATGGCTGAATTTTTAAATCTTTAACCGCAATCGGTAATAAACTCATTATTTTCTCCTTCTAATCTATCCCTAATCGTTTATAAAACACTTCAATATTCTTCAAATGGCTTTGCCAATTAAATGCCTGATCAATATCTTCTGTGGTTAAGTATTGTTTCAGATTTTCATCTGCTTTTAATAATTCAGGGTAAAATGTGCTTAATTCATCTATTGCTAATTCATCCTGCTGTATTTTATCCCATGTTGCCATTGCGCATCTTTGTACCGATGTATACGCGGTATCTTTATCCATACCTTTCTTAACCGCTACTAACATCACCGCTTCGCTGTTAAATAATCCTCCGGTTGCATAAAGATTTTTCAACATTCGTTTTTCATAAACCTTCATACCCTTAACAACAGTGGTAAACTTTTTCAACATATAATCAATTAAAATACACGCATCCGGGATAATAACCCGTTCTACTGATGAAAGATCGGAAGAGCACACGTCTGAACTCCAGTCACATTCAGAAATCTC
>CAZNLA010000626.1:0-2900 GCA_964573385.1 uncultured bacterium | reverse complement strand
CCGGTCAAGGTCACTATCAAAAACTACTGAAATATCAGAAATGACAACAGGTTTAATGAAAAGATATTCAACTGAATCACCAATTTTTGCTATCCAGCAATTACATTGGCCATTCTTTTTTCGGTCAATTCCATTACGCAGATATTCTTTAAAAACTGTTGTATCAGTAATTATCGCACTACCGGTTAATTCACTGATTTCTTTTTCTTTGCCCGGCAGGTAACAGTCATCCGCCATTAATTCATGCTGAAGTTCAGTTATTGCTTTATCCTATACACCACGTGGCGATAAACCTTGCTTTACCGCAATTGCCGCGGCAGTACCAACCGCCTGACCTATTGTAGCACATGTCGCCATCACTCTGGCAGCACTCATAGCTACATGAGTCATACTGATATTTCGTCCGGCAAACCATAAATTATTTATATTCTTTGAATATAAAGACCGGTATGGAATACCAAATATTGAAGTTACCGGATGAAAAGTAGCTATCTCACCTGAATGCCAAAAACCTGCAGGATTATGGTCGTCCATGCTTCTGCCGCCAAATGCAACTACATCTTCAAAATTACCACCTTCGCGAATATGATGCTGATTCATAATCATATCGCCAACACAACGGCGACTTTCGCGTTTACCTGGCAAGAATCCTATCCATTCCAACACCCAGTTATCTGCACCGTGGTCACCATTATTTTTTATGTGGTCCCAAATACCAAACGCTATCTTCAACAATTCATCACGCAATTCTTCAGTATCATGAATGCTATCATTTAACCCACCCAATTCTATCCACCAAAAATTATTACCTTCAGGATTTTCAAAGTCATGACAGCGATTTTTCAGGGATAAATCATCGGGGAAATTAATTGCCCATGTCGGTGGAATAAACTTTTGCGGAAAATGCATTTCTCGCGCCTGTATCAGGCAACTCATTCCCATTGTATTTTTGTCTTCAATATCAGGCGCAATATCCTCATTAAACTCTGCTTTTGATTCATGTCCTATCCGGTATTCAGCACCTGCCAGATGAGCCAGGATAGAATCACCGGAACAATCGGCGAAATAACCCGCATTAACAATATGCGTGGTTTCTGTTGTTAATTGCCACCCTGTAACAGCGGTTATTACATCTCCGGTCATCAGCACATCATTACAACTGCAATTCAATAGCAATGTCAGATTTTCCTGATAACGCGCTTTTTCATATAGTATCGAATCCCATATCTGCCAGTTCCCGGTAGGATTGCGATACATATTCTCAATATGAATTTCCTCTATTATGCCGGTTTCACGATTACCGGTTACCCATGTGTTAGCGCCGGAAATCCACATCCGTATTTCACCGGACGCGTTGCCACCCAATACCGGCCTGTCATGCATTAACGCAACAGATAAACCTTTTCGTGCTGCCGCTATTGCAGCACATAAACCGGCTAATCCACCACCAATTACACAAAAATCAACATTATGATAAATATTTTTCATAATCTAAAGATCAACGACGTTAAAAATGCCAAAAATGGTCACAGAGTTTGTTGAAATGACCGTAAGCAAATTTCTGATTACAATATTTCAAAAGAAAATACGTTGACTTCCTCATTACCCCAACTATCACCGATAGATAATTTAACACTGCTGAACTTGCCGTTTGCCCTGATTTTCACTAAGCGTTGGTAATTGTTTTCAACTTCAGCAATTACTACCTCATTGCCTGATTCATTAATGCCGGTGACAGCAAATGACTTCGTCATTGTCGGTGGCACATTACGCATAGGCGCATCTAATGGATAACAACATGGTTGATTATGCTGATGCCTATCCAGATTACTGTCGAATACAATTGAAATTTCGCTAATTTCTGTTACATTATTAAAAGAATATTCAACACTATCGCCGGATTTTGCTGTCCAACAATTCCTGTTTTCATTTATGCTTCGGTTAACACCATTCCGCAGATTCTCTTTACCAGCATCAGAATCAGTTATTTTAGCGTTTTTTGTTATTTCGCTGATATTTTTTTGTATGCCGGGTAGATAACAATCATCAGAAATTAATTTATTCTGTAATTCAGCAATAGCGTTTTCATATACACCACGTGGTGAATATCCATATTTTTTAGCGACAGATACCGCGGTTCCAACAGCCTGACCAAGGGTAGAACAGGTAGCCATCACTCGACTGGAACTCATTGCGACATGGGTCATGCTGATATTTCTGCCGGCAAACCAAAGATTTTCAATATTTTTTGAATACAATGCACGATATGGAATGCCAAATGGTGATGGTGCAGGATGGAAAATAGTTGGATGCCCAGGATACCAGAAACCACCGGGATGATGGTCATCCATGCTCCATCCACCATACGCGACAACATCGTCAAATGCCCCACCGGCACGCACGTCACGCTGGTTCATTAATACATCACCCACGCAACGTCGGCTTTCACGCTTGCCTGGTAAAAATCCTATCCATTCCAACACCCAGTTATCCGCTTCATGGTCTCCCTGGTTTTTAATATGGTCCCAAATACCAAATGCTATTTTTAATAATTCGTCACGTAACATCTCAGTATCGTGAATACTGTCGTTTACCCCACCCAGTTCTATCCACCAAAAATTATTCCCTTCAGGATTTTTAAACTCGTGGCCACGATTACTCATAGAATCATGGTCAGGAAATTTATGTGCCCAGGCCGGTGGTGTAAATTTCTGCGGGGTGCTCATCTCGCGTGCCTGAATCAAACAACTCATTCCCATGGTTTCACGGTCGGCAATCTCCGGTGCAATATCTTCATTAAACTCCGCACGTGCTTCATGCCCTACTCTGTATTCGGCACCGGCAAGATGCGCCAATGTTGAATCACCCGAACAATCGGAAAAATATTCCGCTTCAACTAT
>CAZNLA010000625.1:0-2916 GCA_964573385.1 uncultured bacterium | reverse complement strand
GGGTGAACATCGAACATCGAACGTTGAACTTCCAATAATGAATAATTTGATGTTTGAAGTTCATAAAATATTAGAGTTGGTAATGCATAAATTAAAGGTACTAAAATGACACCAAAACAACGAATAATTGAAACTGTGAAACATAACAGAACCGACATCCCGGCGATGTATATTTGGTTCAGCCCGGATTGGGAAAAGAAATTGGCATCGGCGTTGAATGTCAGCAGAGACGATCTTCATCCCGCGCTTGGGAATGATATTATTCCGGTGGATATTGGCATTAACGCGTATATGATGCAGGATATGCCTGAAGGAGAAGAACGGAACTCTGAATTCGGTTTTAGATATAACAAAATTGGTGAGTCTTTTAATATTCTTGAGTTCCCTATTAAATGCATTGAAGATGCTGAAAAATATCAGCATCCGGACCCGGACGCGCCGGGACGGTTTGATTTACTTGACAGACAGGTGAGTAAATATGGCAAGGAATATCCAATTCTGGTGGATATCTCGCCGGTTGCGTTTGAGGCGGCTTATAGCCTGATGGGCATGGAAGAAACGATGATTGCCCTTGCAGAGGAACCGGAAATGTTGAAGTCTTTTTTTGTGAAGCATGTCGCATATACCCTTGAAGTTGCCAAACGCAGTATAGACCACGGTGCGGATATAATCTGGACCGGTGATGATTGGGGAACACAGCAGGGAATGCTTATTTCACCGGAAATGTGGCGTGAAGAAATTAAGCCAATTATCGCTAAATTGTGGAACGGTATAAGGGAATACAAAAACGATATAATAATTGCCCACCATTCATGCGGGGCAATCGCCCCGATTATCCCTGACCTTGTAGAAATGGGTCTCGATATTCTTAACCCTATTCAACCCAATGTCCCCGGGATGTATCCGGAAACTTTGGCAGCTAATTATAAAGGGAAAATGACATTTTTGGGTGGTATAGATACTCAGGATTTGCTATGCAACGCAACCCCGGAATATGCGGAACTATCCATTAAAAATACAATGGAAATATTTGACACCGGCTATATCCTCTCACCGGCACACCGCATCCACGACGTACCATTTGCTAACATCCAGGCATTATTCCGCGCCGGTGAAAGAACAACAATTGAAAATGTAGTAATTTAATAAAAAACACATGTTAAGAGTCCTGAAGGGACAGACACCTTCCTGGCTTCGCCACTCGGTGTCAGTCCCAGATTGACGTTCTTCCCCTCTTGAGGGGTGGGGCTTTTGGGGAATTACAATCTCTAATTAGGAAAAAAAAATTGCAACTGCATTTTCAATTTTTAATGTTACCTTCTCTGTGTTAATCTGTGTAATAATCACAATAATTTTTAATTTTGCATTTTTAATTTTTAATTTTAAAAGTAAGATATTTTCAAAAAATCGCTACTTTTTTCACTTTTTTTATTGACATTGTTATCACCAGATGTATAATGTGTCATAATAAGGTTGCAGATGAATTGTTTTATCTGTTATTTGCGTGTGATTGCATACACAAGGGGATTTGAATTATGCGAAAAGTAATTCCAATATTGACTTCGAAAATCTTTACTTTTAGAAGTAATAAAGCTGATTTATATAATGCCGGTTCTGATAAAAAGAGTCGTTCATTCATTACCCGAATTGGTTTGTTTCTGGCGTTATCTGTATGTGCTATCTTTGTTGCTGACGCGGCAAAACCGTTATTTATGCCACCTAATCCATATTTACCTCCAACAGTTTTGGAAGATATGCGTAAAAAGGAAGCGGAGGCAATCAACAGATGGAAATATAATGAGCATCCTATTCGCGATGCCAGAAAACCCGGTGAATCAGGAAGTCCGGTTGATGGCATAATACCTGCATCTGTTACCGGCACAAAAAGAATGCCATGTGTTATGATGAATTTCCCCGACCAGACTAACACATATACCAAGGCGAATTTCCAGAGTATGCTATTTACGAAAAATGGAATTTCCACCGGTAGCGCGCGTGATTATTTTCAGGAAGTTTCATATGGTGTATTTACCCTTGATGGAACTGTAGATGGGTGGTATACAACAACAAATGCCAAGTCATATTATGGTAACACCATGTCTACCAACGGTAAATCAACTGATTGTGCCTATGAAGCAGCACAAAAAGCCGATAAAGCCGGATTTGACTGGGCACCATTTGATAATGATGATGATGGTTATGTTGATGCTTTGTGGGTATTGCATAGCGGTTTAGGTGCCGAGGAATCCGGCGATACAAAAAATGATATCTGGTCACATTCATGGAACTTTACATCCGCAGGTCTTAAAGAGTTTGTAACTTCAACTGATTGGAAAGGCCATACCGGTGTAAAACTTAAAATTAATAAATATATCATTATGCCGGAATTAACCGGTAAAGCGAAAAGCCTTGTTGGCATTGGCGTTTTTTGTCACGAGTTCGGTCATACCCTGGGTTTACCTGACCTTTATGATGTTGCCGGAACCGGCAACGGACTGGGCAATTCCAGTTTAATGGCAGGTGGCAGTTGGGGTGGCAATGGTGCCGATTCCAGCACCCCCGCGCACCTTGATGCCTGGTGCAAAATACAGTTAGGGTGGCTGACCCCAACGGTGATTGTATCCAATGGCAACTATACCCTTGATTCTGTTGAGACAACTAAATCATGTTATTTACTTAAACCTGTTGGCAGTAATATTAACCAATATTTCCTGGTAGAAAATAGGCAGCATACAGGTTTTGACTCCACATTATTCGCAACCGGTATGTTTATATACCATATTGATGATGATATTATCAAAAACTTCGCCACAAAAAATGAGATAAATTCAAATAACGGACACCCATACGGTGTAGCATTGGAAGAAGCAGATGCAACGAAAAATCTATATTCATCGATGAACTTATACCTTAGGG
>CAZNLA010000624.1:0-2918 GCA_964573385.1 uncultured bacterium | reverse complement strand
AACCAGTGACACGCGGATTTTCAGTCCGCTGCTCTACCAACTGAGCTACGAGGCCGTTTGACGAAAGAAGTATATAAATTTTTTGCAACAAGGTCAAGTAAAATATTCACTTATTCTGAAATTTAAGGTAAAATTTAACAGATGATTTTAAAATGGAGCAAAATAGATGGATAATCAGTTATCTTTTTTCGAAAATATTGATGTAAAAATGAAAATAGCTACACTTCGGGATGAATTAAACCGGCATATTCATTCGTATTATGTTGATGATAATCCGCAAATATCTGATAATGAATATGATAAATTATTTTTCGAATTAAAATCGTTGGAAGAACAACATCCTGAATATGTAACATCAGATTCACCCACGCAAAGAGTGGGGGCGGCACCTGCCACTGATTTTGCGAAAATAATACATGGCAAACCGATGCTTTCTTTGGATAATGCTTTTGGCGCGGATGAGTTCAGAAGTTTTGATAACAGAGTTAAGAAAGGAATTAATGCCGTAAACGAAGTTGAATATGTATGTGAATTGAAAATTGATGGCTTATCTGTTTCATTGACATATGTTGATGGCGTTTTACAGGCTGCCGCGACCCGTGGCGATGGTACTATCGGTGAAGATATAACACATAATGTGCGCACAATAAATGCTGTGCCATTAAAGTTAAAGAGTGCAGTTGCCGGTAAATTAGAGGTTAGGGGTGAAATATATTTACCACATAGCGAATTTTTAAGAATTAACGCTGAACGGGAAGAAAACGGTGAGCAATTATTTGCTAATCCACGTAATGCGGCGGCAGGTTCTATTCGTCAGTTAGATTCCAAAATAACAGCAGGAAGAAAATTAAATATTTTTTGTTATGCCATTGGCGAACAGGGAGAATTGAAAATTGAAAGCCATGCTGAATTGCTGAAATTTTTAAAAGAAGCCGGTTTTTCTGTTAATGATAATTATATTATCGCCAACGGCGCAGATGAAGTAATTAATTTTTGTAACCAGTGGGATGAAGCACGCCACCAATTACCATATGATATAGATGGCGTGGTTATAAAAGTAAACTCATATTCTGACCAATCAAGACTCGGGTCAGTATCACATCACCCACGTTGGGCTATAGCGTATAAATATGCACCAGAACAGGCCATTACTAAAGTTAATGATATAATCGTCCAGGTGGGGCGTACAGGGGCATTAACACCCGTTGCAGTGATGGAACCTGTGCTGTTATCCGGGTCTACTGTTAGTCGCGCGACACTGCATAACGAAGATGAGATAAAACGTAAGGGTGTCAGAGTCGGCGATAAAGTAATAATTCAAAAAGCCGGAGAAATTATCCCTGAAGTTGTAAAAGTGCTTACAGAAGAAAGAACCGGGAATGAAAAGGAATTTATTATGCCATCTGTCTGTCCCGTTTGTAATGGTGAAGTACAAAAAGTAGATGGCGAGGCGGCAGCACGTTGTATAAATTATAACTGTTTACAACAAATAAAAGGAAGAATTGAACATTTTGTTAGTCGTAACGCAATGGATATCAGTGGGGTGGGCACAGAATTAATTGATTTGTTAGTTGATGAAGGGTTATTGACGGATCCCGGTGATATTTATTATCTTACCAAAGAGCAGTTATCAGCATTACCACGTATGGGAGAAAAATCTGCTGTTAACGCCTTAAATGCAATAGAAAAAAGTAAAAATCCAAATTTATCACGTTTAATCTACGCATTTGGTATAAGATATACCGGGGAAATGACTGCTGATTTATTAGCGAATCATTTTGGAAATATGCAAAAAATATCATCCGCAACAGTTGATGAATTATTAGAGATTCAGGGGATAGGTGGTCAGACAGCAACCGCGGTTGCCAATTTTTTCAAGTCTGATATTGCACAGGTGATGATAAAGAAATTGACTGATGCCGGCGTAAACCCGGTAGAGAAGATAGCAAATGCTGATGGACCGTTAAAAGGAAAAACTTTTGTTTTTACCGGTGCGATATCTGTCCCGCGTGAATCTGCTGAATTAAGAGTGAAAAACCAGGGGGGCAAGGCATCATCAAGTGTCAGTAAATTAACTGATTATGTTGTCGCCGGGGATAAAGCAGGTTCCAAAGCAGATAAAGCATTAAAATTAGGCGTAACTATCCTCAGTGAGGATGAGTTTAATATAATGATGCAAGAATACGAAAAATAAAAAGGAGGCATTAAATGTCAGAAGAACAAAGAGAAGAAATGAATGAAGAACCGGTAATGCCGGAAATTAAAGTCCTTGACTTTACTCATTATATGATGGGTCAATATGCGAGCATGGCATGGGTAAATCTTGGTGTTCAAATTAACCGTTCCACCGGTGATTTAAAGCTTGATTTAGCGGAAGCACGAATGGCGATAGACGGCTTTGGTGCATTGGTACGTATTTTGGAAGGAAAATTAGATCCTCATGAAATGCGCGATTTACAAAATATGCTGACCACATTGCAAATGAATTACGCGCAACGGGCCGCAACCGCTAAAGAAGAAAAAACAGAAGAATAGGTCATTGGAGTTACGGACGGGATGGAAAATCCCGCCCATAACCTAACACAAATAAATGGGACAAGTTTAATGTGTCGCTGCTCTGCAGCTTAAAATAATTCAGATAAACAACTGCTATTAATATATCGCCACTCTGTGGCTAAATATAATGAAATTATATTTATGAGTTTTAAAGCCGCAGCGCGGCGATATATTAATAGCTATCTGACAATTATTAAATTAAAGCTACAGAGTAGCGACACCATAAAGTTACATCTTACTGAAATCCTGACTTCCTTATACTGATTTAGTTGCTAATAACCTGATAAATTATCGTACAAAAACTTTATATTTGGTAAGTATTCGGTAAACCCCATACATTTACCATAAAATTACAATAATAA
>CAZNLA010000623.1:0-2929 GCA_964573385.1 uncultured bacterium | reverse complement strand
TATAAACATCTTACCCCTAACGGGGTAAAAATATATTGATATAAATGTGTATAAGGGTAAGGGCAACGCCGTGGGTGGTTTTACAATATATATTAACGCTCTGTAAGAGCAATATTCCTAAAACGAAGGAATTATGCTCTTACAGAGCGAAAATCGAATCTAATATCAGACCCACAGCGATGCTGTGGGCTATGGAATTATTTTACAAATAAGATTGGATGGAGTTATGTTGAATACTATGCAGCTCCACTCCCATTTACCAGCATTTTTATTGAAAGTAATAATACTATCGTTAAAGATGTGTATAAAGCCCAGCTCCTTCGAGGAGGGGATTAAGGGGAGGAGTTTTGGGGAATTGCAATCTATAAGAAGAAAAAAAGTTTTTGCAATTGCCTCTTGACTTTGTTAATTCGAAAAATAATTGTTATATATCACAACTTTTTTATATAATTTATGTCTTTATTAAATATATTTTAAAGATTTTAATAGGATATTACATGGTTATAGAAAAAACAGATAATATTTTATTGACACACCACCATCTATTGTTTAAAATGAATTAACATTCTTACTTATATTGTAGTATGCAACAATTAATATACTTTAATACCATTTAAGTGAAGTTTTAATACCAGTATATAATGTCTTGAAACTTTATTGGAGGACAAACGATATGTCCAATAAAAATAATATTACACAACTCGGACGATTAGATGGTTCCCGATTAACACCCCCTTGGGATGCGCGGGATCAGGCTACAAATCGTCAACGCATTCTTGATGAAGGGCATCAGATTATTGGTCAATACATGAAAGAATTCACCCTGGGTGATGAAAAGTTGATGCTTCAGTATTTTGATAATCTGGAAGTGCGTAATATCGCCCAAAGGCAGTTAGATACTGCAAAAGAAAATAAAGAAAAAGTGTTTGATAATTATGAAGTAGAGCATGGGTCTGTACCAACTATTATAAAACCGGTGAACTATTTGGTTGATAACTTAATTATAGGTTTAATCTATAGTGGTGAAATTATACTTGGATACGCTACTTTCAGCTTTTTAGGTTTGCCGGGGATAGGTCAGTTAATTCTTGCTATTTGCGTTGGAATCATGTTCGGTTTAACAGGGCATCGCTTAGGACAGCTTCTAAGGCAAGGTAACCGCCGTAACAAAACTGATTTAATTTTTATATTGATATGTATTGTGCTACCATCAATCACAATGTTTATGACTGCTTATTTACGTGAAATCTTTACATCTTCTCAATTAGCTTTGCAGAACACTGAAGCATCAAAATACGGTATACCTATAATGGAAACAAATCATATTAGTATAATTTTCTCTTTTTTCGTTATTAATCTTATGCTTTATGGGTTGGCGGTAATACAATCTTACAACCATTATAACGAATTAGTTATGGCTATGACTGATTTACAAAAAGCAAACTTAGCGTTAGGCCTTGCAGAACGTCGTCTTAACAGTTCGATGACTTCCAGAAAAAAGCATGCCTATTCATATTTAGGCAAGGCTATAGCATTAAGGGCCGAAATTGAAGCACGTTCTCGTGACTACGAAGGAGCTAATCTAAGTGCTCGTAATGTACCGGAAGAGATTTCCATGTCGATTGATTCCGGTCGTGGTAAACCACTTAGTTTTTTAACACCTTTGGAATTAAAGTTCCCTGACTGTTGGAAAGATCCAGATAATCATCTTAAATGGGATAAACCATAATAAAAGAAGGAGCCAGTTATGCGTAATGTATTTATTATTATATCAATATTAGCTTGCGTTTTTGTATTAGGATATTACTTCGCTAAAAAAGATACTACAACGACTGGATACGCTTACTATGTGCTTATTGATCAAACAGCTAAATCAAAAGCAGTGCAAGACCGTGTTGCCAACAACTTTTCTCAGTTACTTAATTCATTGAAACCTGGTGATATTATTGCGGGTGTAGGTGTTAATGAAAATACCGAACAAGAAGCCGTGAATGAATTTTCTGAGACTATGCCAACATTTAATTTTATTACAGATAATGAACAACGTCATAAAATAGTAGTCTCTGCGATTAAAAATCGTATACAGACAGCCGTCGCAGATATTATTAATACAAAAGCTACCCATACAGATCTAATGGGTGGTTTTGTATTGGCAGGCAAATTTTTCGCAGGTTCCCAGGCACTTTCTCACAGTCGTAAAATACTAATTGTATTTTCTGATGGTATTGAACAAAGTGAAGATTATAATTTTACAGATATAAAGACGCTTGAAGGTAATGGTATAACAACAATAATTAACCGGGAGAAAAGATTTAATCGTATCCCTGATTTATCAAATGTAGAAATACATATGGTTGGAGTGAATCTGGCATTAGACCCACAAGCAGACATGACCCGTGAGAAATTGTCTCTTGTCAGTAAATTTTGGAAAATGTATTTCATTGAAACTGGTTCCAAAATTGATACAGCTAACTATGGCCCTTCATGGTCGGTTATTCAATGATTTTAGTACTTTCGCGCGTTCGATCACTTCGACAGGCTCAGTGACCGAACGCTGAGCCTGTCGAAACGACCATATTAAGAAGATTTCTTTGTAAAGCGAAAGTCCTGTTATTATTTAAGCCTTCGGCATTCTTATAGCCTGAACCACGATTCACATGATTCAAGGATTCACTGATTTTTTAATTAGTAATTAAGCCGTTAATAACTAAATCCGTACAAAAAAAGTCCGGATTTTTATAAAGCTAATAATGATAGTGGAACATTGTTTATTACAAATTATAATTAGCCACGGAGTGGCGACTTAATGAATAACCCCAGGCTGACGCCTCCCCCTTATACTCATGTATTGAATTTTTATATTTAGACATCTTGGCTGGCATATCATGGGAGGGCAGTTGTACTCAACTGCCGCGATAGTGTATTTATT
>CAZNLA010000622.1:0-2942 GCA_964573385.1 uncultured bacterium | reverse complement strand
AACCCCGGCAATAGTGGAACAATAAGAAAAGCTGTTTTTCTCTTCAATGGGAAGGGCGTCAATATCGGCGCGCAAACAGATAATATGTTGTGACTTTCCGGGTATTTCAGCAATAACATCAGTACCCATCAATGGTTCCCATAATTTCATCGACAAATCACTAAGCCAATTACAGATAATTGCACTTGTTCTTACTTCTTCAAATGCCATCTCCGGATAACAATGCAATTCATGCCGCAACGTTGTAACACGTGGCAAGACTGCAGCAATCAATTTATCTATCTGGTCTATTAATTCTCTTCTCATCTGCTCACCGTTTTATTACCCTTGCCATCTTTCCAGATTTTTCATTACAAAATCATCATCATTTAAATGTGGATAACTGCGATATATCCGGTCTATCTCCTGCGATTGCCCAGGAGACAACTGCTCATGCGGATTAAGACACCATGTTCCCGGCAATAATCCCTGTCGCCGTAATACCTCGTGGATACCAGGTATGCATCCGGCATAATTATTGGCGGCATCAAAAAATACACCGTTAGCATCAGTAATTTGCGTTGCCAGGGTAAGCATTTCGGGTGGTATCGGGGTATTGTTATCGGTTATTGCATGGGCCACACCCAGCAATGCCACCGCTTTTTGTGTCCATACCGCCCAATGTCCCAACAGACCACCCTTTATCCGCAGCGATTTCACCCCTTGTGGTGTTAATATTTCGAACTTCGTCAGCAAATCTATCAGGATATTATCATCGTTGCCTGTATATAATGTAATGTCGTCTTCTTTACCGGCATCGCACACTGCTCTTATTACATCCAGGGTCTGGTAACGGTTAAACGGCGCCATTTTAATGCCTAACACATTATCAATTTCCGCAAATTGTCGCCAAAAATCATAAGACAACAAACGACCACCTGCTGCCGGTTGCAAATAAAAACCTATCACCGGCATACAATCCGCAATAACACGGCAATGTTCAACCATTTCTGTCAGACTGGCATCCTTCATTGCTGCCATACTTAATAGACAGGCATGGTAACCAAGGGATTGTGCCAATTCCGCCTCTTTTATGGCCTGTTGGGTTTTACCACACACCCCGGCAATTTTAATTGTTTTAAAGCCATTTTCATTGGCATTAATCGTCTCTGCTGCCAACGCCAGTACCGGTTCATACAAATCTATGCCGGGTTCGCGAATCTCAAATTGGGTAGAATGCACGCCAACGGCAATGCCACCGGCACCGGCATCAAGGTAATAATGGATTAATCGACGTTGGAATCGTGGCGCAAATCGCCTGTTTTCATCCAATGCCAACGGTAACGCCGGTATTACCATGCCACGGCGAAAATGCGTCAATGTTTTTACTGGGATATCATTAATTTTCATCTTAAAAGACTCCATCACTGACTTCAAAATGCGTAGGTTTATTCAGCGATTTACCGCCATTCATTACCCAATGCGCCGTCCATTTCATCATCTGTTCTACAGTTACCGTCTGGTGGCCAAATATTTTTGCCGCCTTTGACGCATTACTAAGGTATGCTGCACCACTGTCAGTGCCACAAAAAGATACAGATTTATTCATTAATATAGCCATCGTTTCCGCCGCGTGTTTAACAGATACTATATCAATACCGGTTACGTTAATTATTTCCGCCGGCACCTGGCAATGATCCAATGCGCGCAATGCTATTTCATTGGCATTTCCCTGCCAAATCATATTAAAATCTCCCACAGTAATATCAACTGGTTTCCCCCACCATATATTACTGGCAATATCATGCAATACCCCGTATCTCAAATCTATCGCGTAATTTAATCGGTATATACATACAGGCATCTTATTTGCGTTGCAATAATATTCAAAAACTCTTTCCCGCCCTAATGCCGACTGGGCATATTCGCCTACCGGTGATGGTAACACCGATTCGTTACATCCACCGTTTTCGGTATATACCAATGGATATACGCACCCGGTAGAAAATACCACCACGCGACTACCGGCAAAATGGCGCGCAATATTTACCGGGACAATGGTGTTTGACGCCCATGTTAACGGCAAATCATCCTGTGTTCCGAATTTTCGCCCTGCCATAAATATCACATTAGGTACTTTTGGTAATGCTGCCACCGCATCAAAATCTAAAAAATCACATGGTATAGTTTCAACACCGTTTGAATTTAATTGAGTTATAACAGTTGGGTCACTAAAGCGCGACACCCCAATAATCCGGCGATTTATACCCGCCAGTCTACTTGCACGCGCGGCAAGTTGCCCCAGTGTTACCCCCATCTTTCCCGCGATACCCAAAATCATAATATCGCCATCCAATCGATCCATCATCTCTATTAATGCCGATGACGGACGCGACAGCACCTCATCAAGTTCAATCTCCGACCTTATAATTTCCGGCAACTCAGGGTCGATTAACTGTATTTCGTTTTTCATATCTT
This sequence comes from uncultured bacterium, assembly GCA_964573385.1. GTDB lineage: Bacteria > Armatimonadota > Hebobacteria > CAIYQO01 > CAIYQO01 > JBAXQQ01. The sequence continues at coordinate 485 of CAZNLA010000622.1, read as the reverse complement.
ATTACCATTTAGTTTTCTGTTGTGGTCACTTCGACAGGCTCAGTGACCGGTAAAGTTGTTGTCGATTTGACAAGATTAGTTCCCGGTAAAATCGTTGTCACTGAGCCTGTCGAAGTGACCTTAAGCGTAAGTCCTGTCTCCTTTTAATCCCAACCGTTTATATGTCTCCGGTGGACACTTTACATCATTCAATGCCGCCCCCAGCAAATTCCGCATTTTATTGGCGATTTCCGGTTCTTTTTCTATCATATTTTCCGGGTTCAATGAAAAAGGTTTTCGTTGCCACAGATAACTTGGGTTATCACAGCTTTTCGCCGGTACCTTCCATTGGGGTATATCAATGCCGGGGATAAATTTACCGGCGGTCATATCCGGCGAAACCCGCTGAGATGTGGTGGAATACCAATTTAATTCACCTTCAGCATTGCTCCCCTGTGATAATATCCAGTCATCAGTTGCTATACATGCACCGGTGCCAAAATCAC
>CAZNLA010000621.1:0-2949 GCA_964573385.1 uncultured bacterium | reverse complement strand
TTCGACAGGCTCAGCGACCGGTCACTGAGCCTGTCGAAGTGACCTTAAGCGAAAATCACGACTATTAAAGGAAGTTATGACAAATATTTATCGTCCTAATATATTACCCACCGGGTTGTGGCAGGAAGAAGGCGCGGACCAACGATCGCGCGAGTTAACGCCATTATATGTTGAACACTTCACCGGGCCATTAATAAGCCGTAATATGACCCGGCATGACTGTTGGGAAATGATTATGGTGCGTAGCGGTCATGGTGAAATGCGCATGACCGTCCCTTTTGCGTTGGAACCCGGCACTGTTGGCATCATACCACCCGGTATAGACCATATTGAATACGCGCGCCATTATGTTGATATATTTTGGATTGGATTGCGGGGGACCAGGGTAGAAGGAATGCGACCTGATATTTGCCGGATAGTTAATTCTGACGCGATTATCCATGGTATATCGCCGTTATGGGAATTAGCACAAAAATCATATGGCAGAATAGGCCCGGAACTTGACGCGCTAACCGCGGTATTATTCGCGCGTTTCCGCCAGGCACTTGGCGTAACTGATGAAGCCATTCACCAACGTATCGACCATGCGGTTACATACCTGCACGCAAACTTCAGAGAAGAGATTTCCATGCCTGAACTTGCCGAAATATGCGGTTATAGCGATGGTTATTTTTACCGTTCATTTAAACATTTAACCGGCAAAACCCCGGTGCAATACCTGACATCATTACGTATTCAGGAATCACTGCGATGGTTACAACATAGTGACCTGCCAATACAACGCATCACAGAACTGGTAGGATTTACCGACTACCGTTATTTTAGCCGGGTATTCAAAAAAATCACAGGACGTTCACCACATTCAATGCGGGTATCGCAGGAAGATACAAAATAAAAATGCCGTCCAAAAAATAATTAATTAGACGGCATTTAAATTATATCATGCGATAAAGATTATTGGGTTATTTCGTATACCGCAACATCATCAATGGCTATTCCTTCCGGCGTGCCGTTGGTGTCTGTCCGTACAGTCACCTGTAAATCAACAGAAGTTACATTTTTCGCGCCACCATTCGGATATACTTTAAAGCGCAATGAAGAAGCTTCCTTGGGTCCAATTGTTTCAGCGACTTCTATTCCTGACCCATTAGTTTCATCATTTTTCATAGCATTTACTAAACCATTGCCATAACTTGATATATTGGTTGCTATTACCGGGAATCGTGGAATATTTACACCACCGTCATTACCCTGAAACTCAACTGAAAATGCGTCATTTACCGGTTTGTCACTTGCTTTTGTTCTTTCTGCTTTAAATGTCCAGATAAACTCAACCGGGTATGTGTTTTTTGCAAGATTGTAAATGGTGTTAACCCGTTTGGTGAATATTTTAGTTGTGTCCAATGATATCCTGAAGGTTGAACCCAAATTGTTAGGACTGGAATCTATTAACTCAACGGCGTTATTACTGGATTTTAACACAAACGGATAAGTCATGGATGCATTATTGTTATACTGAATGGTAAATGGATTAGCACTTGTCATGGTATAATCAACATCACTGATCATATTACTGCTTAACATACGTGGTTTAGCCTTAAGTGCGGAAACATGGCCATCTGTGAAACTGGCGATATAATAGCCACTGTGACGCAAATCTATGTCAGCATTAGTGGTGTAGACGTTTGTGGCAGCACCGGTTGCAGATGTACCATCCATTGTTAAAAAAGAACCCAGTTCATCTCTGATATCATCCGGCATTACGCCAGTTGTATCTTCAATACCATTTGCCATTCCACTGCCAGATAGCAAACCATTATAAATGTAACCGTTTGGTGTGTTTTTGCCTTTTGTCGGACAAACTAAAACACCCGGATCAACCTTAATCGCTGACCATATTTCAGTCGATAACGGATAGGTTTCTTCATGGTCCTGACAAAACATCTGCACTGAAGCAGCAATTTGCCGTTGGTTACTGGTACAGGTGGACTATCGCGCTTTTTCTCGCGCACGCGCAAATACCGGGAACAATATCGCGGCTAAAATCGCAATAATGGCGATTACTACCAGCAATTCAATAAGGGTAAACCCCCTGTTCGCCTGCCGATTGTACAAAACCGGCGAAATAACTGATTTTTTCATAACCGACCCCTTTTAAACAAAAGTGACACGAATGTACCATATTAAACCTTAATTTGTCAAATTTTTATTTGTTGAGGCTTTTGCAAAACCGTCTTATTTGTAGGGAATGCCGGGGACGGCATTCCCTACAGAAAAAATAGGTATAATTGGGTTTTGCAATTGCCTGTATTAATAATACATTACAGTGCCAGGTTATTAAAAGAAACAGCATTATAAATGCGCAGATAGTAAGATTTTCTTGCTAACGGCCTAAACCCTAATCCCTAAACCAAATAAATTGGACAAATTTTCGGTGTTTAAGTATATCTTATACCTTGGAAAGGTATTTTAATGAGTAACCTCAGGCGTCTGCCCTCACTCTTATACACATTTATAAAAAGTAATATTTATATGGAAAATAACCCCAGCGCGGGTCGCATGTAACATAGCAGAATGTCGGTAATTATATGCGACCCGCGCTGGGGTCGATTTTACTATACGAAATCATGTTCTATAACTATACAACCCCGCTGGGGTTGGTTTAAATCACACATTATTTTTTCTGATGATAAAAATGTGTATAAGGGTGAGGGCGTCAGCCTGGGGATTAAACCATAACATTGACTGCGCCTCGGAGAGGTGCTTTATAGAATCGGTAGAAATCGTAAGAAGTCGGTAGAAATCGATTCTTTTCGAATACAGGCTTAGTGACTTTTGTAAAATCCTTACCTTTTTTGTACGGATTTTCTTGCTAACGGCCTAACACCCTAATCCCTAATCCCTAACCCAAATAAATTGGACAAGTCGAGTAGAGAGCTCCATACTTTT
>CAZNLA010000620.1:0-2968 GCA_964573385.1 uncultured bacterium | reverse complement strand
GTATTCTTATTATTGTAATTTTATGGTAAATGTATGGGGTTTACCGAATACTTACTTTGAAACAAATATTTTAAAATATAGACATACACAGTTATTGGGATTATTAATGTGTCTCTTTGTAATAGGGCTGGGGACAAAGGGGAGAAATGTTACAAATTTTAGATAAAATAGACAAGAAATATTTTCCATTTTTAATCACGATAATCCCTTTAATTGCTCAGATAATAACTCTCTTGATTATTGCATTCTCTTTAATCTTTATTGATTTACAATTCTTCTTTATGAGTTTTGGGTATATAATTTACGTTAATTTTATCTTTGTAATTGTAAATTCTATAATTTATCTGATTATTAAAATTATAAAAAAATACATCATTGTATATTATGTAATGCCGGTGCTTTTTTTATATTTTTCAATTAATTCTTTTTCTACAATGTTTGAAAATGGTGACCATACTGCAATTTTATATTTTATAGCAATAGCAAGTTATATCCTTGGTTATGCGATGAGAAAATATTCCATATTAATTATGATGCCAATTGTTTATCTCTTCTTATCTGCCGTATTTTATATTTTTTCATTGTGGGAAGATTTGATACATGATATTGGAGCAGGCATTTATTCAATGTTTTTCATAGGTGGTGGCATATTATTATTGTTTTACGCCATCTCTTTCATACCGATGCTAATATTACGTTATAAATATAAAATTGATTTCAATTATGACAACCAGTAATTTTATCTGTTGTTTATTTACCTTTTTCCCGGCAAGCTAACCTTCCGGGTACAGGCAATTATTCGGAATGACACTTTAATATAAAATCAGGTCTTAGTTGTCCGAATAAAAGCCAGTCCCCTTACCTACAATTTTTTAACCTCACATATAACTATTGTTGTTCGTGTATTTATTTTATTGCGATAATATTCTTATACAAATATGCTGCCACCCAATCAAGTTGCATCTATCATCTAATTACCACTCACCTGTACAATAGCCGGCCCGGCTATTGAATTTTTTCCATAAGCGAGGCCTGGGTTATGATTAATGAATTATTTAATATCATTTTTGGGAATGGTTGGAATTTTCGGTTCAAACTTCACACCTTTTTCATCATAAATTGCAGATAATCGTTCTGTTTCAGATGATAACCATTCCCATAATGATTCCCATTCATTCAATAGTTGTCCTTCTTTATGATGATATCTATATACTTTAGCATTTTTACTTCCAAGATTGTAAATCATTTTAGAACCATCCCATCGATAACTACCAAATATAAAATATTTTTCTGGCATCCATTTGCGTTCATCTTTATTGATTTCAATGACATCATATGGCTGTATTGCATCATCACCTTCTCGATAATATAAAGGTGTATGATATCCATATACATTCATGCTACCCGAGTAGATATTTATCCCATTGGCAAAGGTATAAAAATCGCGAAGATCATCCGGCAAAGTGATATCTAATTTTTTTTCAATCAATTCAATTTTGTCTTCTTCTAAAGGATGATATATTGTATTCAGCCAGGCTTCTGGTGCAACATGAGGAACATGACATATTAATAATGTCTGGTTTAAAAGTATACGTTTGCCATATTTTTCATATTCCATCAGTCTGGATTGAATTTTGTTAAATTTTTCGTTCATTTCTCCCCTTTTATTATAATCCAACTATAACAAAATAATATATTACGATTATACAAAACCATTGTTGTTTAATCAAGTTGCATTAACATTTACCAGTACAATAGCCGGCCCGGCTATTGAATTTAACCACAGGCGGGCCGCCTGTTTTACGATTCTCCATTTTCCAACCAACCTATCTGTTCTACAGTCAGGTTAATCTCCAATGCTTGCAAACAACTCCATAACTCGCGATAGCGCATGGGGCCTACCAGTGGGAAGGTGAGGAATGGCTGATTCAGCACATAGGCAAGTGCGATGTTAATTGGTTCTACTCCCAATTCTTTTGCCAGTTGAAAAGCGCGGTCCCGGCGGGCAAAGTTGGCGTCACTGTACCAGCAGCGCTGCATTTCATCGCTGCCATATATTTCTCGACCGGCGCGGTTGGTGAAAAAGCCGCGCGCCTGGCTTGACCATGGCAACAGTGGTATCTTTTCCTCCTGAAGCCATTTGCGGAACTCCGGAGTGTTGGCGGAATAACAAAGATAACCCGGCCATGGCGTATCATACATTTCAGCCAGGCTGAACTGATTGCTGAGTACCGAGAAGAAAGTTTTCTTAGTTCGTTTGCAATATAATTTCGCCTCTTGCAGACGTGGCAGTGACCAGTTTGATACACCGAAGATGGTGCATTTACCGGTATCTTTCAAGATGTTCATGGCGTCAACCAGTTCACCTATCGGCACATCCGGGTTATCGCGGTGCATCATGTAAATATCTGCATAATCCATCTGCAGTCGTTCTAATCCACCATTCATTTCGTTGATAATACCAGCAGGATTATTATTCGGAGCATTACCACCTTTTTCAATGATGACCACCTGTTTGCGAATCCCGCGATTCTTGACCCATTGCCCCAGGTTGCGCTCGCAGGCGCCATTGGGAACGCCATAAGCATAGGAAGTATCAAAGACATTGCCGCCGGATGCGAAATATTCGTCATATTTAATAGCAGTGTGCGGCATGGTGTTATTATGGTCAGCACCAATAATTAAACGCGACACCTGTTTTGCCAGACCGGGTATAGCGCCATATCGCATTCGGTTATCATCACGCACCACCAGCGGTTCATTAGTGATGGTATGCAGATAATTTTCCGGTTTTTCCTGCTCATAAACAAACTCTAATTCAGCGCGCCAGCAGTCCAATGTTTCCATATTCCCTACACTGTCTTCCCACGACATGGCGCCGGCCTGACGATTGGCGATATTGTCAGATACTGTCTCTGCCTCAAGGGTGTAAATATCCTTATCGCAATCAATTACAATTTCTTCAAAA
>CAZNLA010000619.1:0-2972 GCA_964573385.1 uncultured bacterium | reverse complement strand
TTCGTTTTCACCGAGAAAGAGGCTTAAAAATGGTCGCTTCGACAGGCTCAGCGACAGGTCACTGAGCCTGTCGAAGTGACCTTAAGCGAAAGTCCTGTCATTAATTAAATATCCTAAAATAACTTTTTTATATTTATGATTGTTATTTTAGATTATCAAATATTATTTTCAGAAAAATGTTGCATATTAGTGTAAAATGTCATTTGAAACAGTAATATTTGTGGTATAATATATTTGTTAACTAACCTGCATGTTAAAAAGAATGGATTTTGATTGACGTTATTTATGCAGATGACGAGGTTTTATAAAAAATGTCAATTAATAAATCGTCAAAAACCAATAAAAAAGCATCTTCTACAGACGAAAACGATAAAATGCAGTCAACGATTGAGCAATTGCAGGTAGAAGTAGCAGAATTAAAAAAAGAAAATGAAATATTAAAACTATCATCACCACATCAGTTGGTTGATGAGTGCAACATTTGCGCCATTGACCATGTCCCATATTTAGAATTTCACGCTAATTTAATTTATAACAGTACTTCTGATATTATATTTTTAATGTCTGTCGAACCGGATGGTGTGTTTAGATGTTTATCGGTTAATCAAGCTTATTTAAAAAGCACCGGATTTTCCGCAGATCAACTTATCGGGAAAAGAGTCGAAGAAGTTGTACATGTTGATGGTGCTGAATTTATTATAAAAAAATATAGAGAAGCAATACAGATTGGACATGCAATACAATATGAGGAAACACATGATTTCCCTAGTGGCGTAATTACTGTTGAAACAACACTGACACCAATATTTAATGACGCGGGTATTTGTACATATCTGCGCGGAGTTGCACGCGACATAACTGAACGCAAAAAAGCAGAAGAAGTGCATCGTCAGTGGTTGAATGAAATGACAAATGCACACCATTTCGAAAAAACTAAACAGGAAGCATTACGGGCATTTCACGAAATACAGATTAAACTGTCCAGAGTTCATGTTCTTGATGATTTTTGTCGTATGGCCATTGAACTGGGGAAATCCGAATTGAAATTTGACCGGATATCTTTGTGGTTTAAAGGTGATGCCGAAAACGTCATCATCGGGTCATATGGGATTGACGAACATGGTAATCTGCGTAACGAAAAAGATAAAAAGATAATTGTAAACCAGGAGTCTAACTTTGGACATATATTAAGTAACAAAGCGCGCGTATTAATGGTTCACGACACTGACCTGCGCGACCAAAATGCAGATGTTGTAGGTAAAGGAACACAAATAATTGCCGCTTTATGGGATGGTGATAATATAATAGGATGCCTATCAGCAGATAATTTACTGAGAAACCATGAAATAAAACAGCAGGATGCGGAATTATTTGAACTGTATTCTACTATCATCGGGCATTTGTATCGTCAAAAATGCGCGGAAGAAGCATTACGTAAAAACGAAGCAAGTCAACGTGCTATGATTGCAAATATCTCTGACGTTATTGAGATTATAGGTGAAGATGGTAGAAACATTTACATAAGTCCTAATATAGAAAAATGGTTCGGTTGGAAACCAGAAGAATTTGTTGGTCAAAATACCTGGGAAAATATTCACATTGACGATAGAGAATATACCAGGTTTTTATTCGAAAAACTGTTCAGCCAATCCGGCACTGCCATTACTAAAGAGTGCCGATTCAGATGCAAAGATGGTAGTTACAAATGGATTGAATATACAGCAACAAACTTACTGCACGATGCTGATATCGGTGGTATATTAATTAATTATCACGATATTTCTGAACGCAAACAAGCCGCGAACGCACTTGCTGATGAAAAAGAGCGTTTACACGTTACATTGCAGTCTATTGGCGATGGGGTAATATCAACTGATATCAACGCGAAAATAATTACCATAAACGCGAATGCGGAAAAGATGACTGGATACCAGCAGTCCGAAGCGTTGGGACAGTCATTATCTGACATATTCCAGTTAATTCATCAGGACACAGGAAAACCATATGATGACTTATCATCATTAATATTAATAAATGGTGAAACTGTAGATATTCGCGAATATGCTTTACTGATTAACAAAAATGGTGATGAACGCGTGATAGTAAGCCATGGTACACCGATTCGTAACCAAATGGGAAGCATTATAGGTGCTGTTTTAGTATTTCGGGATGTAACAACAGAAATACAGATACAGCAAGATATTCAACGTATGTCAAAACTGGATTCATTGGGAGTAATGGCAGGTGGTATAGCACATGATTTCAACAACCTTCTGACTGCGATTGCCGGAAATATCGGTCTGGCCCAATGGATGTTCGAATCTAAAAGTGGTGAAGATGCTATCCAGTGCCTGAAAGACGCGGAAGACGCGTCTATCCGCGCCCGCGACCTGACACAACAACTGCTAACCTTTGCCAAGGGTGGTGCCCCGGTTAGGGACAATATTGCAATTGAACCAATTATTCGCGAAGCAGTTAGTCTGGCGTTAACCGGGTCGCGAAATAGATGTATTATCAACACACCGGATTCTTTATGGAAAATTAATGCTGATGCAGGACAACTGAATCAGGTATTTCATAACCTATTAATAAATGCAGATCAGTCAATGCCGGAAGGTGGTGTTATAAATATAATAGCATCCAATACTTATATACCTACTGACCAGTCATTAAAATCTATAAACGGCCAATTTGTACGTATCGATGTTATTGATACCGGCGGCGTTATACCTATTGATATTCAGGAAAAAATATTTGTTTTGTAGAGATTTTGCAACATCAGCTACGCAAGTAATTGATGTGATCTACGCAATCGCCGCAACATCGGGATTGGCGTCAAAAGCATATGCTTCTGGGTCGGTGAGACCTGCGACAATCGGGATTGGCAAATAACTTGATGTTGATATACGGCACGACAGAGCGCCATATTTTGATTGTTTTGCTGCGCGAACAACCCATAACTTGTTACCCTT
>CAZNLA010000618.1:0-2990 GCA_964573385.1 uncultured bacterium | reverse complement strand
TAACATGAGCCTTGTAAAGGCGACTTTATGAAAGCACCTCTCCGAGGCGCAGTCATTTTTATGTTTTAACCCCAGGCTGAAGCCTGGGGTTATTCATTAACATGCCTTTCCAAGGCATTAATTATTATTAAACTTGTACAATTTATTTGGGTTAGGTGTTAAGATGTTAGTAAAAAAATCAGTACAAGAAAAGTCATGATTTTATGATGGTCCTGTCGAAGTAACCACATCTGAAAACCTAATACCTATTTCCTAACACCTAATCTCACCCACCTAAAACCTCATCTTTATCGCGTTTCTTCTGCAGGCATTTGCGCATTCGCCACAGGTTACACATTCCGGGTGGTTTATGCCGTCTTTGGCGTGCACCAGTTCTGTTACCGGTAGACTCATAGGACACACTTTATCGCAGGCGTGACAGTTTACACATTTTTCCGGTGATGATTTCATACTGAGTTGTGTTAAGTGCAAAAGTTTGCCAAATTTCTTACCAAATATCATAAATGGTGCCATCCAGCATATTGTATGGCAAGTTGCACGGCGACCGGCAGTTAATGAAAATATGATAAATGTGGTTACTACCGCGAAGTATGGTATGTATTTAAATGGTTCATCAACCGATATAATATTCTCTGTTTTGTAAAAATAGTTAAAACCTTTAAAACCTGCAGATGATAATGAGAATATCAGCATCCCCAACCAAATAGCCCAGACAAAATATTTCACGTTATCAAGCTTTTTAATATTTGCCGGTTGGTCATTAGTGCGCATACATAATTCACCAATACCCGCACCGGCACAACCCCAACCACACCATAACCGACCCAATAACATGGCAAAAACAAACATTAAAGCGAAATTTATTACTGACCCGGTGATGAAACCTTCTTTTGCTCCCATCATAGATACTACCGGTGACAAATAATTCATTGTCACCGGAAATATAATTACCGAAATAAGCAGTAATAACCTGCGGATTTTAACCCACTTAGCCATTGCCTTCTCTCCGTCTTATTTCCTGTCCACCGCGTACTAATGCCAGATAATTTTCCATTGGTATGTATGACGCGATAGAATTGCCGGTACCCAAAGCGTATCCGCGCGCCATATTACGATATTTTGTCCCCTGCTCAACCACTATTTCAAACACTTCATCGGCAGTGGCACGGCACATAAAGTCCATATCAAAACCACCTACAATGGCTATACGATCATTATATTTATCCAGCCAATCGGTAAAGGGAGAAATCGCGTCTTCGTTTGAATGTTTTCCGTCAATGCCCAGTGCTATAACATCTTCCATTATCTCAAATATGCATCCACAGGAATGCCACAGGAATGGTTTGCCGGCAGCATGAACCTGATTTATAACTCGGGCATACTGGGGTATTATATTTTCTCGCACTGTAGCAGGATTTGTAAGTAATGATGACCGGAAACCCAGGTCATCGCCAAAACGGCAGGTTACGTAAATATCGCTGTATTCCCGCAGAAACTTTTCCCATATTATAGACATTAAATCGCCAATTTTATTAAAAATATCAGCATATAATACCGGGTCATCTACCTGTATTAATGGCAAATATTCCAGACCAACCAGGTCTTCGCTGATTTCATAAACGCCATTTCCTACTCCGCCAACCGCTTTCATCCCATCTGGCATGGCATCGCGTAAAGCACTGAAAACCGGTGCTGCGAATTTCCAATAAATGTCCGGTACTTCATCCCATGGATACGCATCGAAATCTTCACGGCATTGAATAGGGCCGGGATGACCACCCATAATAGCGCCGTTTTGTGGCAACAAACTGCTTATGCATACTTCATACGAAACGACATCATAAGTGTTGTCTTTGAAAAACTTACAAAAATAACGGAAATACTCGCGTTTATCTGCATTGTCACCATTAAACAAATCACCGAATTTTACCCCCAGAAACTCTTCATATACCGGTTGGTTAATCGTATGTTCATATAAAGGCAAACGCGCCGGCCGAATATTTTTCATAACATCAGCAAAATGCCGATAATCAGGCTGAAAAGACATAATTTTTACCTCACTTATTTTTATTCTTAACTATTACATTAACTTATTAATTCAACATATCAGACAGATTAATCAAATAACTTTAAATTTATTGAGGTAATTGTAAAACCTTGCGTTAAACGTTGGGACAGACACCTTCCTGGCTTCGCCACTCGGTGTCAGTCCCTGATTTATCTTCAATTTCTAAATTTAAATCAGGGAAAATCAGGTTTTGCAATTACCCGTATAATTTTTAACTTTTAATTATTAATTTTTAATTATTAAAATCATCCTCGTTCAGGACTTCCCATAACTGCCAGGTCTTTCACCGCTATTAATCTTATTTTTTGTTCCGCAATTCTTGATTTCAACAGTTCAACTTCTTCAACCATATCAGAAATTGACATTTCTAACGCTACTGCGGTATCTTCCGCGCGTTGCATTTCTGCTGTTTTTTCTTCTGATACTTCTAACCCATTTAATATTCCACCGCGTTGACGGTAAACTTTAAGCAATTTCTCAACTAACTTATGTGGGCATGAATCGTATATAATTTGCGCCCCGGTTTCTTTTTTCATCACATCAACAAGGGTGCTGACATGCTCCGCAATGCCACCTGTTCCCTGCAAAACCCCTATCAACTTCCCTTCATCATATGCTATGGCGAATTCACCCAGTGTTCCGGACCGTCCACCGACCAATACAACAATATCACAACTGCGGACACCGGTAATTTCACGCCCCATTAATCCTGAACCAGTATAAACTATTACATCGTATTCCTGCCAGGGAGAGTTATATTTAATAGTATGTTCCGCCAGGTTATGCCCCGGTGAAACACCAACCGTCATACCACCTGCCTCGCGCGCACCGCAAACCGCGTCGTGTGGCAATCCGGGACATGCCCCAGTAATAATTATGCAGTCATTATTTGCAATAGCATGGCCTAATTGATGCGATAACT
>CAZNLA010000617.1:0-2995 GCA_964573385.1 uncultured bacterium | reverse complement strand
TAAAAGAATAGGTGATAAAGCATAATTTTTGGCTAACGCTAATGACCGCACCACACCCCGCCCTGCACCATATATCAATGGTAATTTCATGGAATGTATCGCAGTAATGCTGCAGAAGATTGGCAACGCATCGCTACTACTTTCATTTGGGCAGAAAAAAATCTTCGTACCCCGCATATTAATTGCGTTGAGAGTTGGTACCACCAATCGCGCGATGATTTTAATCTGATGCGTGCTATCACCACAATGGTGCTTACATTATCAGATGGGTACTGTCTTTTTTCTGACCCGAACCCGTTACCTACACCGGATCATCTTCATAATTGGTATCCATTCTGGAATAAAAGTTTAGGAAAACCATTATCCCCAGGCAGAAAATCTGATGATGGTAGCTACCGGCGCGAGTTTGCCAATGGTGTCGCGGTTTATAATCCTTTTGGCAATCCGGCTATTACCGTCACTTTCCCAACCCAGCATACCAGTGCCGCCACCGGAAAATCTTTATTATCACATACAATCAACGGTGGTGATGGGGATTATTTTATATATAAAAAGTAACTTTTCACATCACCAGTCGGTTCAATTTATGTTGACGAGGTTAAACAACTTGAGGATATTCAGATTGGCTTCGGTAATTTATCAGGGAAAGATGTCGGTTACACTATGACGGCAGCAATCTCCTGGAAATATCTTGAGGTTGACGCACCGGCTATCGGCGACCATCTGCGCGGGAATATAGGCATTACAAAGCGACCAGAACGGTGTTTCCACCAATAACCGCATCTACTGGTCCGACCCGGCAATTCCTAATGTAATGGATTATCAGCGAGTAGTTTGCGACCTGCCCAGCGAAGCCAATGTATACCCGTTACTATGGGGTGATTTCTACTTTGTAGAACCGGAAAAAGGGATGAAATTTGGACCGGGAGACCAGGATATTGAATAATATAATCAAAACAGTATTTTAAATTTCACTATAAACCAATGAAATTTTAGTGTATACAGGCAATTGCAAAACCCATCTGAATTGTATGAAATGCCGTCCCCGGCATTCCGAATGAATAGATTTTTTATCTTAAGAGGAATGTCTGAGACGGCATTCCGTACAGAAAAAGATATTATCTGGTTTTGCATTGTTGTTATAATGTATCCGAAAGTAATATAATTACACGTCATTGAAAATTATCAGGGGATAGTATTGCTAAACCGGTTAATTGTTAATATAATATGCCTGTAAGGAATAATTTATGTCAAATATTTGTAATATCAAACAAACTGTAGCTATTTTGCGTTCGTCTTTGTTAGCTTTGACAATTCACCTGCCTGATGCTGAAAGTGGATTGTATCGTGGTCCGCGTTTTGATTGGTCCAGTAATATTTCACAGTTGGAATATGATGGGCATTCATGGTTTTCTCCGTGGAGAACTGGTGATATTGACCCTAAGTCAAATGACCAGACGGTAATCGGTATCGGTGGTGAGTTCGGTCGTGGCGACAGTGATATGCCAGGTCCTCTCGCGTTTGAATCTGCTGAACCAGGAGATACTTTTCTTAAAATTGGTGTTGGCGAAGTAATGCGTACTAACCATAGAGAGTATTGTTTTTACACTGATTACCCGGTTACACAACCGGCGAAATGGGTAATAAAGCAAAGTGATGATTCAATAACCATGACACAAAAGGCATCACTGCGCAATTATGGTTACAGTTATCAGCGTAAAATAACGTTGGATGATAATCTTCCGGGTTTTAAAGTTGAGCAAAAGTTGGAAAATATTGGCAAAGAGAAGATTAGCCAATATTATTATGACCATAATTTTGTGAATGTAGATAAAATGCCACCAGGTCCGGCGTGGCGGCTTGAATTGCCATTTGTCCCTAATACCTTATTGCCAATGGGAAATAAGGCTGTTATTGATGGCAAAAATATAAGAATAACAAAATTACTCACACGTGGTGCATTGTTTACCCCGGTAACCGGTTTCGAAAAAACTGTCGCGAATAATCAATTTACCTTATGGAATACTGATATACGACAGGGATTATCTGTGAAAATTGATAAACCACTGGTGAAGTTCGCGTTGTTTGCGTCTGGTTGCGCGGTTTGTCCGGAACCATTTATTGATATTAATATTGAACCCGGTGAAAAGATTATTTGGAATACAAGTTATTCAATAGTCAGTTCTTAAGTAATCAATATTCACCGCAACAGAACAAAAAGAACGCATAGAAAAATATACTTTAGCAATCGTCTTAAATCGATTTGTTTAGCGTAATATTCATAATTCATAATTCGTAATTCGTAATTTGCAATTTACAATTTACAATTTACAATTCCACCCTTAATGGAGAAATATAATGGCTGACGATTTTGTCGTAAAACATGATGAAAGTACCGGTATGGTGCAATCTGTTAAATTATATGGTGAAGAGTTGCTTGATCAATCGCAACCTTGTGCCGCAGAATTAATAGTGAATGGTGTTCCGCTTAAAACCAGACCATATCCACGCGCGGTTACGTCAAATGAAGGTGATGTGCGGTTAAAAGGTGAACGTTGGCTTGATCATTTCACCGGATGGGGTCTGGTTATCTCCCGCGATATGGGTTTACGCACTTATGGTAAACATCCGGCTTTTGGTGTCCATTACACCATTCGTCGCGAACAGGCAGACCAGGTCAGCCTTCCATGCCCGGGCCCGGGTGGTCCGGCAATTGAAGCACCATTATACGTTGATACCTTTACACTAATGAACTGGAACTGGAAGTTTTGGGGTGAAGATACTAAAATGATATTTTCATCATCACATTCCAGTGGGCCAACAGATGAGTTCGGCCATGTTGGTTATGACAATGGCACCCCGGAAGAATGCAAAAAGTTTATGCAAAATGTCTGGCGCAGAATTTATCCCGGTGTAATGGTCTTTCACGGTGGCGTTTTTTATAACGAAAAGACAGAAAATTGGGTTGCCATTACCTGCCGCCGTCCGCAGGTTG
>CAZNLA010000616.1:0-3004 GCA_964573385.1 uncultured bacterium | reverse complement strand
GTAAAGTTCATGCTAAAAATCTTGTAACATAGGCAAAAGACAAGCCTGAAGTGCTGGTTTTATCCGCAGACCTTACCAGTTCATGCGAAGCCGATCTTTTTCGTGATACTTACCCGCAACGTTTTATATCATGTGGTATTGCGGAACAAAACATGCTGTCTGTTGCCGGTGGGTTATGTCGTGAAGGCTTTATACCTTTTGTACATACCTTTGCCGTTTTTATTTACAGACGTGCGTATGACCAGATAGCCATGTCGGTGGCATACCCAAATCTGCCGGTTAAAATGTTCGGTTTTCTCCCCGGAATAACCACACCGGGTGGTGCCACACATCAGGCAATTGAAGATATCGCGTTAATGCGGGCGTTGCCAAATATGACTGTGCTGGAAGTTGGCGACGCAACAGAGGTTGAAGGCATTCTTGACCTGGCATATTCTATAAATGGTCCTGTTTATATTCGCATGCTTCGCGGTGAAATGCTCAGATTATTTGATAACCGTCAACCAATAAAACTTGATGAACCCAGAATATTAAGCACCGGAAAAGATATTACCATTGTAACCAGTGGAATATGTACCGAAGAAGCAATTCGGGCAATAACAGCATTAAAAGCATCCGGAATTTCAATCACCCATGTGCATGTATCCACGCTGAAACCATTTAATAATGCGTTATATGGCGATTTGTTTAACAGTACTTACGGTGTAATTACCATGGAAAACCATATTGTCAATGGCGGATTAGGCACAGTGGTGGCTGAAAAGGTGATTGAATCAGGTCTGAATCTTCCGGTAGTTAAACTGGGTCTGCAGGATACCTTTTCACATGGTGCCAGCAAACAATACCTGATGCGTGAGCATGGTATTGATGCTATGTCATTAATACATGCCGTTGAACAACAATTTAATATAAAGACTGACATTTCAGAGGAAAAACTCGCAGAAATTCGCATAGAAGCAGTACATTCAACAGCTAAAGTGGAGGCATTATAATGGCGCGTTTCACAGTAACATATAATATTCTGGCAGATAATATTGCTGATGCTAAAGAAAAAGCTTTTGATATTTGTGTTGAACAGACGGTAGAGTTCCCGTATGATTTGATAACAAAAGAGTTTATAAAAGCGGAAATAGTCGGTCAGATTGATTCGCTGAATGAAATTGCCACAGGTAAATACCAGGCGGTGATATCTTATCATGAAGATACTGCCGGTATAGAATTTACCCAATTTTTAAATGTTGTCTTTGGCAATACCAGCATCAAATCAGGTATCCGGGTAGAAGCTATCGAACCAACCGCAGCACAATTAACAGCATTTGCCGGTCCGGCTTTCGGTGTTGAAGGCATTCGTAAACTGACAGGCGTATATAACCGTCCATTATTATGCTCCGCGTTAAAACCAATGGGATTAAACTCTTCAGAATTAGCGGATATGGCATACCGTTTTGCGTTGGGTGGTATTGATATTATTAAAGATGACCATGGGTTAGCAAACCAGTATTTCGCGCCTTTTGAAGAAAGAATAACTTTGTGCGCAAATGCTGTAGACCGTGCAAATAAAGAAACCGGTGGGAATTGTATATATTTACCTAATGTAACTGCCGATGCCGGTAAAACATACCAACGTGCCCGTTTTGCCAGGCAAGAAGGTGCTGGCGCGGTAATAATTTCCGGGGCATTAACCGGTTTTGATACCATTCGTGAAGTGGCAAATGACCCACTGGTTAATCTTCCGGTATTTTTTCATCCTGCCTTTGCGGGTTGTTTCACCGTTGCGCCAAATTCCGGTTTTTCACATTACGCGTTTTATGGTCAGTTAATGCGCTTAGCCGGTGCTGACGCCATTATATTCCCCAACTTTGGCGGACGTTTTTCTTTCAGTCGTGAAGAATGCTCGGATATCGCAAAAGGCAACCGGGTAAAGATGGGAAATTTACACAAATCCTTCCCGGCACCTGGCGGCGGAATGCATTTAACAAATATCAGCGAAATGATAAAATTCTATGGCAACGACGCAATATTCCTGATCGGCGGAGGATTATTCCGCCATAATCCCGATATAACAAAAAGTGTAAATGACTTGCGCAAAGTTGTTGAAATGGAAGTAAATAAAGGAAATTGAATAACCTAACCCCAATTAATTGAACAATTTTTCGGTTTTCAGTTGTGGTCACTTCGACAAGTCTTAGTGACCTTTTAAAATTCTTACTGATCTGACCAATCCGACGGATAAATAAGCGATGTACTGAAATGACAAAATGTGCGTGTTACCACCAAATTGTATAACCCCGTACTCCCCTACCAGGCATTGGTGTGTAATACCTTTTTTACAATCTTTTACTAAAATCATGCCATTCCTTATCTACATTTCGTTGATAACTGACTTATATCTGGTAAAATTGTAATAGCCAAATCGTTCTGATTTGCTAAAAGGATAATTTATGAAATTTATATTTTTTATTGTTTTGCTTTTTGTTTTAACTATCTGCGGTTATGCTGTCAAGAATGCTGAAATTGTTATTACCTGCCCGTCTGAGGGTGATGTTATTTCTAAGGGGGTTACATTTACCGCGGCGGTAAAAAATATTCCGGCACTGGTATCAGTTGACTGGCGATTAAATGGGCGGTCTTTATCCGGTAATTTGATAACCCCGCCTGCGTTTTCGTTACCATGGCATCTGGCGGAAGTATTTGATGGGCCGATGACATTGCAGGCAATTGGTTGCGATGCTGGGGGGAAGGTTATTGCTACCAGTGCGGCGGTGCATTTTACCGCGGCAATAGGACCGGGCAGTATTAAACTGGTGGCACCTGCAGATATTAGCAAGCCGTTATCCGGCAGAGTTTCATTTACCGTTACGGCGATTCGTCCATTAACCCTAACAGAACGTAAAGAACGCGAAGATAACCCGAAATTTGATAAATCGCAAATGAATAAAACGGTGGAATGCCTGCAGTTTTTCATAGACGGCGCTTTTATGCAACGCCAGTTTGGGGCACCCAC
>CAZNLA010000615.1:0-3014 GCA_964573385.1 uncultured bacterium | reverse complement strand
TTCTTATTATTGTAATTTTATCGTAAATATATGGGGTTTACCGAATACTTACAAAGTTATGCATTATTTTTATAAATCATCAAACACAGCATTGACACCAATAGTAACTAGTGGTAGAATTTACCTTAACTTTTTGGTTACGCAACCACAAAAAATAATGGGAGGTAAAAAATGACTAAAGAAATTAATCGTCAGGGGTTTACCCTGATAGAATTGCTGGTAGTAATAGCGATTATTGCCATCCTTGCCGCAATTCTTTTCCCGGTTTTTGCCCGCGCAAGAGAAAAAGCGCGACAAACAACCTGCACCAGCAATCAGCGATCAATTGCTGCTACAATCCAAATGTATGCGCAGGACCATGAGGAAACTTTTCCCAGTACCGGTACAATCTGGTCAGACATTAAAGTTGATCCGGGTGTATTGGTTTGCCCTACAAAAGGTAAATCAACAACAAACGGGTATGTTTACAGCCAATTTGCCAGTAATGCTGCTATGGGAAAAATAGATGATCCGACAGTGGAAATGCTGATTGCTGATGGTGTTCATGCCGTTACTGCCACTGAATCTGCTGTTAATGTCGCTTATACAATTAACGACTTTGACAAACGCCATTCCAACGCGTTTATTATCGCATATGCTGATGGACATGTCGGTACCGCAACAATGCCAAATAATATACTTTTTGTAAATCCGTCAGCCCTGTATTTAACCTCTGCCTACGATTCAGCAACAAACAGTTGGACTAATTCATGGCCGGATCCTTCAATTGTAAAATATACATGGACGTTAACCCCCGGTGGAGCAAGTAATCCAACTATTGGGGCAATTAATAAAGTTCGCGCCATCGGATTTACCAATTCAAAAGGACTGCGTATACCGGTAGCAACATTAGGATATGATATAGGCATTGGTAGCACTACGTGTTCAGTTGTTGCTGTACGCGGAACTAATTCTAACCCAAATGGTTGGCTCTCTTCTGTATTGGGTGGTGATACTTGGCGTATTGAAGCCCCGGACATGATGGGCAGTCGACACATGGTATCCACAACTGTTAAATGGGCACTGAATGACGCATGGGCTAACGGGTATATGCCTACAGATGCCAATTATATAGGATCATTCGTATTTAATGGCGGTGGAAAATTTTACATGTATAATAATGGCGAACAAATGCAGTTTAAAAACGATGGTTCTGATAATCGTTCAAATTATGCCGCCAGTACATATAATTACATCGGTTGGGCTTCTTATGGAGGCAATTACTATTACGGTTGTCTGGGTGATTATGTATTTTTCAATCGTGCCATTACAGATACCGAACGTAAATTCGCTGAAGCATGCCTGAGTAAAAAGTGGGGTATTTCTTTACTTCAATAATATAAGTTATTAAGATATCATTAAAATCAGAACTTTCGTTTTTACCCAATTCTCAATCTCTTCCCTTTAAGAGAGAATTTCGGTTGGAATTTTAAGCGAAAGTTCTGATTTATAAATTTAATTTCAGCATATTATCTGTTTAATTGACTCATCCCGGCTAATAAATCAGGTTTGCTAAACTAATTGACAATTGTTTAGCAATTTTCTATAATCAAACATAATCAGACTATGATTAGTCTGATTATTAAAATTTGATAGACAACCGGGGTAATAAATAATGACAGATATTGATTATGAAGCCGCTAAACGGGTGACTTTGCAAAAAATTGCTGAGCATTGCGGTGTAACAAAAGGAGCGGTTTCGCTGGCATTGCGCGGTAATACCCGCATTAGCGCCGCCACAACTGAACGCATTGTGGCTGCAGCAGTTGAGCTTGGTTATAATCCTGCATTGCATGATGCCGCCCGCAGATTAGCTCTGTTACGTAAAAACACGCGAGTATTAAGCAAAGTGGTAGCGGCTTTTCTCCCACCAAATTTTTATGCCCGATCAGAAGAGTTTATGAGCGAAATGTTTCGCGGTATGCTGGATGTATTGGAAGAGGAAGGTTACGGATTATTAGTGAACTATACCCGCGGCAGCAACAAAAATGCAGAATTATTGCCGGTATTTTCACGCAGTGACGTCGATGGCGCAATAATATTCGGTCGTGGCAGCAATGTGCCAAACCAGGTACAAAAACTTCGTTCTAATGCCGGTTTTGCGGACCGACCAATCTTATCGATGCTGGTGGATACTCCCGGATGCGCGTTAGTTAATACTGATGATTTTGATTCAGCATATCAAACTGCAAAATACTTACTTTCAATCGGTCATAAATATATTGTCCAATGTGTTTACATGGAACCATCGTCAGATATTCCTCCCGGACCAGCAGATCGGATACAGGGAATTGAAAAAGCTTTAACAGAAGCAAACCTGGACCCTAAAGAACATTTACATTTGTTTGAAATTGAATCAAATTGGACACGACCCACAACCTTGCCACTTGGATATCATATAAACAGTCAACCTGCACCCGATGCGGATATGGCGCGCCGGTTAAAGAAATTTATGGCTGAAAATCCTCAGTTTACTGCTATTCTGGCACTGAATGACCCATCAGCTTTTAATATCTGGTCTGTTCTTAACAGTGCAGGAATATCAGTACCAGACCAGGTAAGCATAGTCGGATATGATGATAATTATCCGGTTTTAGATGAAAATGGCACTAATTTGTTATCCAGCATACGTGTGCCATTACAGGAAGTAGGCCGGGAAGCAGCACGGATGATTGTCCAACAGATTAATGGCACAATTCCAGCAGACGAAAAACGTGTCTTAAAAAACGAACTGGTAATTCGCAATTCAGTAGCACCTGTTAGCAAATAATAATTGAAGATTTACTTATCAGGACATTCGCTTTAGGTAACTTAAGTATTAATGGTAATAAAATAGAGCTCTACCGAGTTCTCCTGTTTTCAATAAATATTAACCACGGAGTGGTGACATAATAATTAACCCCAGGCGTCAGCCTGGGGAAGTAACGGCTATTAATATGAGCCTTGTAAAGGCGACTTTATGAAAGCACCTCTCC
>CAZNLA010000614.1:0-3023 GCA_964573385.1 uncultured bacterium | reverse complement strand
CCTCAAGTGACAGCACTTTAAGGTCGCAAATTGCGACCTTAAATTACGGCAGGGGTCATATTCAAATTATGAATGCTGTTGGAAATCTTGAAAATTAGAAAAAGGTGAAATTGGTATGAGAAATACACCCATGAAATCCAATTTTATTAAAGATAAACTTAGACGCGAAGATATGCCATTGTATCCTGCAGATGCAATCCGAGAAGGTCTGGTGAATGCGTTTGTTCATCGTGATTATGCTGATTTTTCTGGTGGTTTGGCTGTATCTATTTATCCTGACAGACTTGAAATATGGAATTCTGGTGAATTGCCTGCAGGGGTTACTGTGGAAAACTTGAATTCTGGACATATTTCTATACTTAGAAATCCTGATATTTCACATCTTTTTTACCTTTACGGGATGATGGAAAAAATGGGACGCGGCAGTCTTCTCATTCAGAAATCGTGTATTGATTATGGTCTACCCAAACCAGTATGGAAAAGTAAGAATGGAATTGGGGTTACTCTGACATTTTTTACCCCGGAAGTTACCCCGGAAGTTACCCCGGAAGTTTATAAGTTGTTGAAAGTTATTCAAGGTGTAATGCTGCGTCGTGAAATTCAAAATGCGCTTGAATTAAAAGACCCTGACAATTTTCGCATAACATATATCAATCCGGCTATAAAAGCAGGATTAATTGAAATGACCATACCAGAAAGACCGCGAAGTTCGAAACAACAATACAGACTCACTTCACTTGGAAGAATTATTGCTAAAAAAGGTGAGGTAGTATGACACACGACATTCCCAATGAAATATACAGGTTGGCTGAATCAATAAATAAATTGAATAAAGAAAGGCAGAAACTTGGATTATTCATTGATGACCGTGAACTGTTGAAATGTGAGATATGCGGTCTTGCTGAAGATGTCACATTTGACTCGCGATTAATAACATATATTATTTCAGATGGTAAAGATGAAATAAAACCAGTAGATAACGGACTTCGTTTTATTACTACTGATATGCAGACTATCTATTTATGTCCAATATGCGGTAATGAAGTTAAATTGAAAGAATTTGGAATTGGTAATGAGTGAAAAAAATGAAAATGGTATGAATGATAAACTAACAACTGTAAAAGAACTTATCGAAATACTGAAAACCTTCCCGGAGGATTTGCCGGTCCTGGTTTCGGGTTATAAGACTGGTTATGAGGATTTTTATCATCCATTTGTTTGCGAACTGGTCAGAAAATCAGAAAATATGTCTTGGGACGGTGAATATCAGATACCAGAAAAAGGAGAAGTTGCGGAGTTGTCTGCGCTTATCCTTGCAAGGATGAACCGAGATGATTGATAAAGGTGATGATGATATGAATGAGTTGAAGTAATATACCTGGTTTAAGTGAATTGATAGCAGATGAACTAATTAAAAGTTAAACAAACTATAAAGTTGCTCGTAAAAATATTATCGGGAGAAAAATTATGAAATATCGTGGTGTGGCTTATTATCCGGAGTATTGGCCGGAGGAGAGATGGGCGGAAGATATTCGTTTGATGCGGGAAGCGCGTATTAATATGGTGCGGGTAGGGGAGTTCGCCTGGACCGCAATGGAACCGTCTGAGGGGACGTTTACACTGGAATGGTTGCATAGGTTGGTACAGCAAATGGGTGACGCAGGGATTAGCGTGATGCTTTGCACCCCGACTGCCACCCCGCCGGCTTGGCTTGCTGACCAGTACCCGCATGCTATTTTACTACAGGAAAATGGGATGCGGATGGAGCATGGGAGAAGACGGCATTATTGCCCAACCAGTCAGGTTTTTCGCGCGCATAGTCGCCGGATAACTGATGTAATGAGTCGCGAGTTTTCGCAATATACCAATGTTTTGTGGCAGTTGGATAATGAACTTGGGCCGGAAAGTGGTGGATGTTATTGTGATAATTGTCAGGCACAATTCCGGTTGTGGTTGCAGAAAAAATATGGATCAATTGAAGAACTAAATCGTCATTGGGCTACCCGGTTCTGGAGCGTTGATTTTTCTGATTGGGGACAGGTGCGGTTGGCACATGGCGATATGTATTCATCAATGAAATTGGATACTCAGCGATTCCGTTCTGACACTTTTGTTGACTTCGCGCGGGAACAGACGAATATAATTCGTGCAAATCATAAATCGGCAGTGGTAACCACAAATGGTATGGGGCCGATATTTGACCCGATAAATTATTATGACCTGTTCGCGGAGTTGGATTTTGCCCCGGATGACCTGTATTTTGATATCGCCACCATGGATGGCAATGCAATGGCGATGGATGTATACCGTAATTACAAGAAAGATACACCATTCTGGATTACTGAAACCGGCAGTGGCGCGTTGTCTGCCGATAAATGTCCCACCGCCGGACAGGTTAGATGCTGGGCATTTTCCGCATTGGCGCGTGGTTGCGAGGGATACAATATTTTTCGCTGGCGCACCTGTTTATCCGGGCAGGAGCAGGAATTGCAGGGAGTTATCGAATATAGCGGAAAACCACGTCGCAGATATCAGACGGTGAAGAATCTATATACCGAACTGGAATCATTATGGCCACAATTCGAATCTGCACCACTACCGGTTTGTGATGTTGCGATTATTAACGATTATCAGTCATTATGGGCATACCAGTCATCGCGCATTAACAACCATGTCCAGTATGTTCAACGATTCCATAAAATTTATAAAGCATTTTATGACCGAAATATACAGGTGGATGTAATCCCGCCTGACCGCGATTTAAGCAGTTATAAAGTGGTTGTTTTGCCATCAATGGTCATAGTCAGTGAAGATTTTGTGCAAAAATTACGCGATTTTGTCCGGGCAGGTGGTACTGTTTTATCAATGCCACAACTGGCATGGCGTGATGAAAATGATAATTACATTCCGGCATGCCCACCTGTCAGCATGAATGATCTGTTTGGATTCCATGCTGAAGGCGGAATGTATCTGCGGAATTATACCGGTCCTGACCAGGCATTATGGGTTCCAAAAGCCAATTT
>CAZNLA010000613.1:0-3023 GCA_964573385.1 uncultured bacterium | reverse complement strand
TTAGCCGTTTTTGACATTTTGTTACTGTATACGCTAAAATTTCAGGGAGTTTAGGGTAAAAATAAAAAAATATTTCAAATAATGTTGAAAAGTGGTTGACACGCGGGGGGGGGGGTAGTATTCTTATTATTGTAATTTTATCGTAAATATATGGGGTTTACCGAATACTTACAATTAAGGCATGATATATTTCCTTGAAATGATGAAAAATGTATCTTTGTATCTTTTTTATCTGTTTTTTTACTTAAAATTTATTTAATAAAAAATCTTTAAAAGTGATAAAAAATCAACTGATTTTATGTGTTAATTTTGATAAAATTACACTTAGGCAATCATTATTAATAACAATTGCCAAAAAAGCTAAAAAACAGCCATCTTTCTATTGACACTATACAGGGAACCGATATACTATCTTAATTAGAGAATCCCGTGGTTTATGTTACCTGTTAGGGGATTGTTTGAAAAGGAACCTATTGTGCGTAATTTATTGTTTATGATTAAAAATATCTATAATATGCATCGCGTTAAAAATGGTCATTGTTTATCGCGAATGTATCTTTTAATAACTGTGTTGTGCTTAACATTAGTTACATCATGGTCAGCAACAGCATTAACATCTGTTTCCCTGGTCAGCAATCCTGCAAATTCAGTATTACTTACAAAACCTGTTACCTTTACCGCCACTGCTGTTGGTGGAACTAATATACAATACAAGTTTATGTACGGCGCGATTATGTTGCGGGATTTTGCCAGTAGCAATACGTTAACATGGACATTTGCCGCGTTAAAGACATACAGTGGATTGACTGTAGTCGCAAAAGATACCGGTGGGGTTGACCCTACCGCGACAGTGACATCACCGGCAATATCTGTTACAACTAAAAATGCGTTGACAGCAGTAACATTATCATCATCACCATCTGATTCGGTATTATTTAGTAAACCTGTGGTGTTAACCGCAACTGCCACTGGTGGTGTTAATTTATTATATAAGTTTATGTATGGCGCGATTACATTGCGCGATTTTACCAGTAGCAATACATTGTCATGGACGCCATCCGCATTGAAAGCATACAGTGGATTAACCGTTGTCGTTAAAGATGCCGGCGGGGTAGACCCGACCGCGACAGTGACATCACCCGCTATTACTATCACCACTAAATCCGCAATGACTGCTGTATCATTAACCTCTAACCCGACAAACGTTATGCTGGTTGGAAAAACTGTCGCGTTAACTGCAACTGCAACCGGTGGTGTTAATTTACAATATAAGTTTATGTATGGTGCTGTAATACTTCGTGATTTTGCCAGTAGCAATATTTTTAACTGGACACCGACAATATTAAAAACATACACCGGGTTAACAGTGATTGTAAAAGATTTGGGTGGTGTTAATCCTGCTGCTACATTGACATCCAATCAACTGAGCATCACTACCAAACCCGCTCTCACTGCTATATCTTTAACATCATCTCCATTGAATACGTCACAGCTTGGTACTCCGGTTACCTTGACCGCGACTGCTGTCGGCGGTGTAACTGTTCAGTATAAGTTTATGTACGGGGCAATAGTTTTACAGGATTTCAGCAGTAATAGTAGTTTAACCTGGACACCTGCAGTTGTGAAAACATATAGTAATATTACTGTCGTGGCCAAAGATCTTGGTGGTGCAGACCCGACTGCAATTATGACTTCCACACCAGTTATTAATTATATTGTTACGCCGGCATTACCACCGGTTATTACATCATTCACCCCGATTAGCGGCAAGACTGGTAATGAAGTAACCATTACCGGAGATAATCTTATTAGCGCCAGCGCGGTTAAATTTAATGGTATAGCAGCAGTAACTGTTACAAATAAAACAGCAACATCTTTAAAAGCTATCGTTCCAGCAGGTGTGACAACAGGTAAAATTGCTATTACTACATTAGGCGGAACAGTTGAAAGCAAATTAAACTTTGCCATAACAACCAACCTGACAGATAATGCTGATATGGTATGGGTTCCTGCCGGTACATTTATCATGGGTACGGATTATAATGAAATATCTCAGCAGACACCAAGTACCCAACAGGTTACATTATCCGGATATTGGATTTATAAAAATGAAGTTACTGTTGCACAGTATTTAGCTTTTTGTTCTGCCACTAAACGCTCATTGCCGACTCCGGCATCAGGTTTTAGCTGGACAGGAAAAGCAGTCTGGTCAGATCTAACACTACAACAGCATCCTATTGTTAATGTAAAATGGGATGACGCCAAAGCATATGCTGACTGGGCAGGGGTTGCATTACCTACAGAAGCACAGTGGGAATATGCGGCACGTGGCCCATTGGGCAAAAATTATCCATGGGGTGGCGTTGCTAATGCCGGTGATTTTTATAACGGTTGGGATGCTGCAAATTGCGCAAATGACAATAATTCACATATACAGAATATCAGCACATGGCCTGTTGGCAGTTACCCAAAAGGTGTCAGTTGGTGCGGGGCAAATGATTTAGCCGGCAACGCGGCGGAGTGGTGTTCTGACTGGTATGGTGATTATTCTTATACTCCGGTAACTAATCCAACCGGTCCTTTATCCGGGACTAATAAAGTGCAACGTGGCGGTTCATGGGCAACAGATAATGGTTATTATATATACTCGGGTAATGTGAATTGCCGCAGCACAAATCGCAAATATACCGCGGCAAGTTCATTTGCTAACAATATAGGCTTCCGTTGTGTTACCAAACCAAATACACTGGGTATTGATTTTCTGCCACCGGTTATCACCTCATTTACGCCAACCATCGGGGCATCCGGACAGGTAATAACAATTACTGGTACTAATCTGGCATTAACAACTGATGTGAAATTCAATGGTGTTTCCTCGCCATCATTCACTGTTACCGGCACAACATCAATATCTGTTGTTGTTCCTTCCGGTACATCAACCGGTAAAATAAGTGTTACAACCTGGTGTAATCAGATCGGAAGAGCACACGTCTGAACTCCAGTCACGAATTCGTATATCGTAT
>CAZNLA010000612.1:0-3030 GCA_964573385.1 uncultured bacterium | reverse complement strand
AGCACCTCTCCGAGGCGCAGTCAATGTTATGTTTTAATCCCCAGGCTTGCACCTGGGGTTACTCGTTAAAATGCCTTTACAAGGCATAAGTTATACTTAAACACTGAAAACTCGTCCAATTTTTTGGATTAGGATTTTAGAAGGCAATTGCAAAACCTATCTGAATTGTAGGGAATTCCGTCCTCGGCATTCCGAAAATAGATATTATCAGGTTTTGCAATTACCTGTTTTGCAAAGTTAAAAATATTCTGAGGTAATTAATGTCTCATACAAATGTTAAATTAACAGTGTCTCCCGGAGAATCATTTAAAGGTACAGTAACTGTTGCCGGAGATAAATCTATATCTCATCGCGCGTTGTTATTCGGTGCCATGGCAGATGGTATCACTGAAATACAAGGTTTTCTGGCATCAGAAGATACCCGGGTAACGGCGGGGGCATTGCAGTCAATGGGTGTAGAAATAACCGGCACTGAAACAATATTGGTGAAAGGTGCTGGTTTGCATGGTTTGAAAGCGCCTGACGAGAATATATGGGTTGGTAATAGTGGCACTACCACACGCCTGCTGTTAGGAATTCTGGCGGGACAACCATTTACCGCGTATTTGTCTGGTGATGATTCATTAAATCGTCGTCCAATGGACAGGGTAGCGATTCCATTGCGAAAAATGGGGGCAAATTTATCCGGGGTGGGGGATCGCTGTACCCCGCCGATAATTGTAACTGGTGGTAACCTTCATGCCATTGATTATATATCTCTAGTGGCGAGTGCACAGGTAAAATCAGCAGTTTTGTTGGCAGGTTTATTTGCCACTGGTGTAACATCTGTCACGGAGCCGGCGCAATCCCGTGACCACACCGAGCGAATGTTGCGTGGATTTGGGGTTGATGTTCAGGTTGATGGATTACGTGTATCAGTTGCCGGTCAACAGCATTTGAAAGCCGGTATTGTACGGGTACCCGGTGATATTTCATCAGCAGCATTTTTCCTGGTGGCAGGCGCGATTGTTCCCGGTGCGGTGGTGAAAGTATGCAAAGTTGGTATTAATCCTACCCGTAGCGGTATTATAGATGTGTTGCAGGCGATGGGTGCGGATTTACAGTTTGAAAATATTCGCGATGAAAGTGGTGAGCCGGTGGCGGATATCACCGTTCGTCATTCAGAATTAACTGGTACCCGAATTGAAGGTGCTATCATTCCGCGTCTGATTGATGAATTGCCGGTACTTGCAGTTGCCGCGGCATTTGCAAAGGGAACAACAGTAATCGCCGATGCCAGTGAGTTACGGGTAAAAGAATCTGACCGTATTGTAACCGTGGCAAAGTTTCTGCGGGATATGGGTGCAGAGATAGAGGAAAAGCCTGACGGCATTATAATCCAAGGTGGCAAAGAATTACATTCAGCAGTAGTAAATTCTAACGGTGACCATCGTATTGCCATGAGTGCTGCCGTTGCCGCGATTGCCGCCGGGGTAACTAATGAAATAAATGGCGCGGAAACAGTACAAACCAGTTTCCCGAATTTTACCGAATTGATGCAGTCATTAGGCGCAGATATTGTTGTCGATTAAATAAATTTTTCACTAAGCAGATATTTTTCAAATGGTGAATATCCTGTGGTATCATGGTATTTATCGGATGTTAGCGAAAGTCTGGTAGCAAAATAAAGGATATTTTAGTAATTTACCGGAAATTTTATAGAAATGAATAAAGCAAATAAACAAATAAAATGCTCAGCACGTATCGGATTATCTGATTCACGCCGGATAGTTATTAAGATTGGCAGCAATCTTGTCGCAACTCCGGATGGTAAATTTAATGCTGAATTGTTATCCGGCATTGTGGCGGAAATAGCGGGATTAGTAATTGAAGGACGTGAAGTATTGCTTGTCACATCAGGCGCGGTACGTTTAGGGTTAGCGCGGATGGGTTTGATAGGTGGTCCACGTCCGGATTTATCTACACGGCAAGCCGCAGCAGCAGTTGGCCAGGTAGATTTGATAGCGTGTTATAATGAGTTGTTTACCTGTCATGGATGTATTGTCGGTCAATTATTATTGACTGGTGATGATATTTCTGACAGAAAAAGATATCTTCACATCCGAAATACCTTATTGCCGATGATGCATCGCCATAATATCGTACCGATTATTAATGAAAATGATTCTACCTCAATTGAAGGAGTACAAATCGGCGAAAATGACCGGTTGGCGGCATTGATTGCAGGTAAGGTTCAATGTGATTTATTAATTATCCTCAGCGATGTTGACGGTTTATATACTGCAAATCCATCGATAGACCCGAACGCTGAATTAATTGATGAAGTTCAGGATATAACTGACGAAATAGAAGCAATGGCAGGTGGCAGTGTCTCCGGGGTGGGACGAGGTGGCATGAAATCCAAGGTGACAGCAGCAAAAATTGCTACACGTATGGGTGCCCATACAGTTGTTGCCCTTGGTCACTCGAAAGGGATAATAGCCCGGATTTTAGCCGGAGAAGTGACAGGAACCCTATTTGCGTCTAAAATGAATGAGAAATTGGCTGCGCGGAAACAATGGTTAGGTTTTGCTGCGGCACCAAAAGGCTCGGTAATAATTGATGAAGGCGCGGTAAACGCAATTCTGCAACGTGGCAGCAGTTTATTACCGGTTGGTATAAAGCAGATTACCGGAACATTTAATTCCGGAGACGTAATATCAATAAATCGTTTGAATGGCGATGAGATAGCCCGTGGTCTGGTTAATTATCCAACATTGGAATTACAGAAAATTGCCGGTAAAAAAAGTTCGCAAATTGAAGATATTTTAGGGTGGCATCCTTACGATGAAGTCGTTCATCGTGATAATCTAATCATAATAGACTTGTCCGCAATAATAAGTGAGTAGATTTTGTGGCTATTTTTCAGTCAGACAAGGCGTGTTTTTCACACATTATCAAGTTGATAAACGTGAAAAGCACAACGATGTATGGCAGGAAAAGAGTCCGAAAGATACCGCCTATTATTTGCGGACAAGTCTAATATAAAAA
>CAZNLA010000611.1:0-3035 GCA_964573385.1 uncultured bacterium | reverse complement strand
AAACCCCGGCAATATCAGCCAATTTACGCAAAGAAATCATAACAAAGGCATTGTAATAACTGCCGGAATAGATGTCAATTGAAAATTAGTTTTCAGTGCATAGTTTTCGGTTGTAAAACCGAAGGATATTTGATGAAAGTTAGATAGTAAATGAAAATAAAATCAATTTATTTTGATAAACTTACCCGGTAGTAATTTAAATACTTAACCCAATCTTAATAAAAACACCAATGATTTGTATTGACAAAGAATGCCGTTAAATGTAAAATTTTAAATGTAATACGTATTACAAGTTACAAAATTATTTAAAGGAGACCTGCCATGAAAAAAAGAGCATCAAATAATGGTTTTACCCTGATTGAATTATTAGTGGTAATTGCCATTATTGCCATCCTCGCTGCTATATTATTTCCTGTATTTGCCCGGGCACGCGAAAAAGCACGGCAAACAACATGTATCAGCAACCAACGCCAAATTGCTACCTCAATTTTAATGTATGCCCAGGACCATGAAGAAATGTTGCCTTCCAGTACTACAGTATGGAGCGACATCAAAGTTGATCCGGGTGTTTTAGTTTGCCCAACTAAAGGTAAAGGCACCCCAAACGGATATGGATATCCGGAATGGCGTTCAGGACAGTCATTGGGAGAACTGCCTAACCCGACAAACAGATTATTATGCGCCGATTTCCCACAAAGCAGCACTATATTAACAGGAAATTCAATTTATAATCAAAGTGAAATTGCCCTGCGTCACAGTGGCCGGGCAGTATGCGCCTACATGGATGGCCATGTTGGCGATGAATCACAGTGTAAAGAGATAACCGTTAAATATGACTTTGAAAGTGGCGCTAATTCTGACTGGAATAACAGCACCATTGGTACCACACCCACCGGCGCAAGAAAATATCTTGGTGAATTTTCAAATGCTGATGTAAGACTTAACCTGAAAGGACTGCCGGGACATTGCCGTTTACATATTGAATTTGATATCTTTATTATGAAATCATGGGACGGAAATAGCGTCAGCAGTGGTCCGGATATCTGGTCAATGGGTATTATCGGCAATGCAACCCCAATAATTAACACCACATTTGGCATTTCACAGGGACCACAGGCTTTCCCCGGTACATATCCCGGTGCAAGCAACACCCTGAGAACAGGAACATCCGAACCGAACAATTCACTGGGCGTATCCGGTGGTGATAACGTTTACCATATTATCGCAGATGGTTCACATTCCGGCTCTTCCGCGCAGGTGTATTTCTCCACCTCATCATTGCAGGGAGCCGGTGATGAATCATGGGGTTTGGACAATGTTGTTGTTAGCGCGTTATAAATTTTAACAGGATTTTCGTTTATTTCATTTAGCTATAGGGTAAATTTTTTAGGGTTACAATATTATAACAGGACTTTCGCTCACGGTCACTTCGACAAGCTCAGTGACCGGTTGCTGAGCTTGTCGAAGTGACCATTATAAGCATATTTTCTCTTTAACAGTGAAAGTCCTGTTATAAATATAAACAAAAATCCGTTTTAAAAGGAGAAACAATGAAAAACAGAAATATCGGCTTTACCTTAATAGAGTTGTTGGTCGTGATAGCCATTATTGCAATTTTAGCTGCCATATTATTCCCGGTATTTGCGCGGGCACGGGAAAAAGCGCGACAAACCACCTGCACCAGCAATCAACGTCAAATAGCCACATCAATTTTAATGTATGCTCAGGACCATGAAGAAGTTTTGCCATCCAGCAGTACAATATGGAATGATATTAAAGTTGACCCGGGCGTATTAATTTGCCCAACAAAGGGTAAAAGTACCACAAACGGTTACGGTTATCCGGAATGGCGTTCCGGGCAGGCATTGGGTGAACTGCAAAATCCGTCCAACAAACTGGTTTGCGCCGATTTCCCGCAAAGCACAGCCATTTTATCCGGCAACGCGATATATAATCAGAACGAAGTTGCACTGCGCCACAGTGGACGCGCAATGTGCGCATATGCCGACGGTCATGTCGGTGACGAATCGCAAATTAATGAAATATTAATTAAATATGACTTTGAAAGTGGAGCAAATTCTGACTGGAATAGCGCGCTTATAGGTACAACCCCTACAGGTGGCAGAAAATATCTCGGCGATTTTTCCAATAATGATATACGTCTTACATTAAAAAATCTGCCGGCGCACTGCCGTTTTCTCGTCGATTTTGATTTATTCATTATGAAATCATGGGATGGCAACAACCCACCCGCCAGTTGGGGTCCGGATATATGGAATATGGGCGTAGTTGGTGATGTGTCACCAATAATTAACACAACATTTTCTGCTGGCGGGTCACGCCAGTCATATCCCGGAACTTATCCGACTGATGACAATGCTGGCCGTACCGGTGCAAAAGAACCACTAAACTCCCTGGGGGTCAGCGGTGGTGATACCGTTTATCATTTAACTGTTAATGCCCCACATACCGGCAATACCGCGCAACTACAATTTTATTCAACAGCATTGCAAGGCGTCGGCGATGAATGCTGGGGAATTGACAATGTTGTGGTCAGTGCGTTGTAATTGAATGTTATATAACAAATAATCACTGTCGTATTCACCGCATAGCATAAAATAACAATCAGACCCAACAGCGATGCTGTGGACTATGAAATTATCTTCCAAATGAAGGAGATAAAGATATGCAGAATACAATATAGCATTTATAAAGAAATTATCTGACAATTATTTAAAAACCAATTGACAATCAAAGTTAAAATTTGATACAATTAAATCAATATGTAGGAACGTTCCATATAACACTAAAGGGGGAATAATTATGAGGCAAAATTATCGTTCATCAGGCTTTACGCTAATTGAGTTGTTAGTGGTAATTGCCATTATTGCCATCCTAGCCGCGATACTGTTTCCGGTATTTGCGCGGGCACGCGAGAAAGCACGACAATCAACTTGTATGAGCAATCAACGGCAAATAGGATTAGCAATACAAATGTATGCGCAGGACCATAGCGCGGTTATGCCGACATCAAC
>CAZNLA010000610.1:0-3037 GCA_964573385.1 uncultured bacterium | reverse complement strand
AACCTGCTTCGTTGTTGGGGTGGTGCCCCGGTACAAAAAGAATCTTTCTTTGAAATCTGCGATGAAATGGGAATAATGATATGGCAGGAGTTCCCATTAGCATGTAACCGGTATGATGGCACGCCAGCATACCTGAAGGTGTTGGACCAGGAATCAAAGAGCATCCTCAAACGCCTGAAGCCACATGTGTCAGTTACCATCTGGTGCGCGGGAAACGAGTTGTTTAATGTTTGGTCTGGAATGACAGAACAGGATTTGGCTATTCGGCTTATAAACCGTAATTGTTTTGATATTGACCCTGACAGGCCTTTCCTGCCGACTTCGCCTGTGATGGGCATGGGACATGGTCATTATATCTTCCGCACACCAGCAGGCAAGGAAGTTTTTCAAATATTCGCCAACGCAAATTGTACCGCCTATACTGAGTTTGGCTGCGGCGGGCCATCGTCAGAGGAATTGCTTCGCGAAATTATTCCCGCAGCAGATATCTTCCCGCCAAAACTTGGCACCGCCTGGGAAACCCATCACGCAGTACGAGCCTGGGAGCCGAATAGTCATCTGTTGTTTGATGTTATCGAATATTATTTCGGCAAAATGACTACCGTAGAAGAGACTGTTAAATATGGACAGTTATTACAGGCAGAAGGGTTAAAAACATTATTCCAGGAAGCACGCCGACAAAAGCCAAATGCTTCAATGTCGTTGAATTGGTGTTTTAATGAACCATGGCCATGTGCGGCAAATATGAGCATATTAGAATGGCCAGACAAACCGAAACAGGCTTATTACGCAGTGCGCGATTCATTACGACCGGTATTAGCAAGTGCGAAAATATCAAAGTTCGTATGGAATGCGGGTGAATTATTTTTTGCTGACTTGTGGTTATTGAATGACAAACCATATTCATTACCAGCAGGTCGCATTGAAGCGTATTTAAAGATAAACAATGAAGAGATTTTTATCTTAGGATGGGACCACCATGATGTTGCCGCAAATATAAATCTTGCCGGGCCAACAATACGATTAATTCTCCCTAATCATAAGACAGACCATATAGAATTAATTCTGCGTGTCCCCGCACAACCGGAATATAATTCAGATTATTATCTGCGATATATACCGGCAATAGAAGAGATAGAAAGCGCTACAAGAAGACTGAACAATTAAAATCCATATAAAGTCCAGTTCTATTATCATAAAAAAACAGGACTTTCGCTTTCAAAGAGAAATTTGCTAAAAATGGTCGCTTCGACAGGCTCAGCGACCGGTCACTGAGCCTGTCGAAGTGACCTTAAACGAAAGTCCTGATAAAAGTGAAAGTCCTGATTTTAATATCTTCTTTTAATATATTTCTATATTCTTGATTTTATCGCCGACGACAATCTTATCCGCGGCATTAAGGTTGCTGATTACTTTGCCGAAAACGGCATAATTATCATCTAACTGGCTGATTGGATTTATACAGACATAGAACTGACAACTTGCGCTATCCCGTTCCTGTGATCTGGCCATAGCCAAAGCACCTTTCCAATGTCGCAGTTTTGGTGAAATTTCTAAAGGAATAGTTTCTTTAGAACCACCAGTGCCATCACCCTTTGGGTCACCACCCTGAATTAATCTGAATTCAGGACTGGTTTCTACACGGTGAAAATTCAGGTTTTTATAAAAGTTGCTTCGTGCCAATTTAACAAAGTTAGCGACAGTTTTAGGTGCATCTTTACCATATAACTCAACTATCATTGTCCCCTTGGCAGTGATAATACGGGCATGATTAGTAACTACCGGTGATTTAACATTTTTTTCGGCAGCAGCAACTACCGGTGTTGCCGGTGTTGTTTGTGCTGATGAAGCACTACCTGAGTTATCCGCTTCACCAATTGGTTTTTGCCCCGCAGGCATCATTGGTGCACTTGGAGGGGGCAAGGTTGACTCATTGTCAAATAATTTGCACCCGGAAACGGTAAGCATTAAAACTACCGCAAAAACAAATAATAAAAATTTTGTTTTAAACATTATAGAAATTTACCTCCTAATCGTGTAAAATAGTTATACCATATTCAGGAAAGTTTCGGAAGTAGGAAATGGAGGAAATAGATGAAAATATTAAAAAAAGTTCTATATCTGACGATAATTATTATGGTTTTATCGATATATTTAATACCAAAATATTTGTTTGCAGGTAAAGTATATATTAGTTCTAAAGATAAAACAGAAACGATTATAATACCTGATGGTCCGGGTGTATTATTTAGCCCAACTGATAATGCGATTATGGTGGCAATACCTGAAGGTGATTTTTTTATGGGTAGTCCATATAACCGCGGTGATGCCGACGAACAACCACAACGAAAGGTATATCTGGATAAATACTACATTTACAAATTTGAAGTAACTGTTAAACAATACAAAGATTTCTGCAAAATAACCGGTTATAAAATGCCAACTGCACCATCATGGGGTTGGATTGATAGCCACCCAATGATAAATGTTACCCGTTACGACGCGGAAGAATACTGCAAGTGGGCCCGTGTATCATTGCCAACCGAGGCACAGTGGGAAAAAGCCGCCCGCGGTACCGAAGGCAGACCTTTCCCATGGGGACAAAAATGGGACCCGACAAAATTAGTAAATAAAGCAAATAGTAATAATGCAACCTGCGCTGTTGGTATTTTCCCGGATGGTAGCAGTCCATATGGTGTAATGGATATGGCAGGTAATGCCTGGGAATGGGTAGCAGATGGGTACGACGAGAAATTTTATACTAAAGGTGCAAATACCAACCCGTTTAACCCGCCTGTCCCCAATGGAAAAGGAATAATTCGCGGCGGAAGTTGGAGTAATACAGATTTGTCCAAGTTTCGGGTGGCAAACAGATGCTGGTTTTACCCTGACCAGGGGTACAGCACAAACGGGTTTCGCTGTGTTTATAATATTAAAAAAAATAAAACTGCCCAATAACCCCTTTACCCCTTGACACACATGGGGTAAAAATGATAAAAAATAGTCGCACTTGCCGAAGTGGCGAAATGGCAGACGC
>CAZNLA010000609.1:0-3037 GCA_964573385.1 uncultured bacterium | reverse complement strand
AAGGAGAAAATATGGCTGCAAATGCAAATGCGAAATTTCGCGTCCTCGTGAGTGATCCTGTCTCTGAAGACGGTATCCGTGCCCTTCTTGATGACCCAAATGTTGAGGTTGTTATCAAAACTGATCATACTCCGGAAGAATTGGCCGACGCTATCGGCAATTATGATGGTTTGATCATCCGCAGTCAGACCCGTGTGACCGCAGAAATATTACAAAAAGCCGATAGGCTTAAGGTAATTGGTCGCGCCGGGGTAGGGGTAGATAATGTAGATGTACCCGCCGCAACACAGAAGGGTGTAGTAGTATTGAATTCCCCGGAAGGCAACACCATGGCAGCAACTGAACACACATGGGCGTTATTGCTTTCCCTGGCACGCAAAGTGGCGCAGGCAGACGCGACTATGCGATTGGGTAAGTGGGATAGAAAATCATTCACCGGCGCAGAATTATACGGCAAAACTCTTGGAGTTATAGGATTGGGTAAAATTGGTGGTGCGGTAGCACGCCGTGGCCAGGGCTTCGAGATGGAAGTTGTGGCATTTGACCCATTTGTAACCCAGGAACACGCCGCAAGATTGGGTATTAAGTTGTTGCCATTGGATGAATTGGTAAAAACTGCTGATTTCATTACAGTTCATGTACCAAAAACCAAAGATACCGCGGATATGATTAACGCAGAACGATTGGCTATGATGAAACCAACAACACGATTAATCAATTGTGCGCGTGGTGGTGTGGTAAATGAGGCCGCCCTTGCTGATGCTGTTAAAAATGGTGTAATTGCCGGTGCTGCGGTTGATGTTTTTTCAGTAGAACCTCCTACAGAAGACAACCCGTTAATCCTTGCCGCGAAAGATGGTTGTAAAAATTTATTGTTGACACCGCATTTAGGTGCGTCAACTGAAGAAGCGCAAATTAAAGTTGCGGTAGATGTATCTGAACAAATCCGCGATTATTTCACCGGTATCCCCGCGCGCAGTGCGGTAAATATGCCTGCGTTAGCCCCGGAAGTATTAGCCGCTATTAAACCATATATTAATTTGGCAACCCAACTTGGCAAGTTTGCCGGACAATTATATGAAGGCGCGGTTGAGAAAATTGAGATAATCTTCAGTGGTGAAATCACCAATGAAAACACTTCTCCGTTAATACCAGCATTATTGCAGGGATTATTCACACCGGTATTAGGAAATAGTATTAATTCGGTTAACGCCAGATTAATTGCGGAACAACGTGGTGTGGAAATCACAGAAGTTCGCAGTAATCAGGCATCCGGTTACGCGACTCTAATTACCGTTACCGTATTCACTAATAACGGTCAGCATAAAGTTGCCGGTACACTATTCGGCAGTGACAATCCGCGAATTGTACGTGTAGATGATTATTGGGTAGAAATGGCTGCCGCCGGTCTGTTTATTGTTGCTTATCATAAAGATAAACCAGGTATGATTGGCTCCGTAGGTCAGATTCTAGGTGCACATGATATAAATATTGCAGGTATGCAGGTTGGTCGTGTGATGCCGCGTGGTACCGCGGTTATGGTATTATCAGTTGATGAAAGTCCTTCTGATAAAGTATTGGATAAATTGAACGCTATTGAAGGAATTGAAAAAGCGGTAATTATTGAACTGTAATAAATAATAAATTCAAGGGCAATAATACTTTCATTTTTGTAGTGTTATTGTCCTTATTTTTATAATGTTTTATATCTCTGAATTGAAATATTGACTCTTACAGGTTATCGCGTTACAATTACAATGTTATGCAGATGAATTCACCTATTATATCTGGCCGTTTTATTGCTGTTGAAGGCGTAGACGGCAGTGGGAAATCAACCCAGGCGGTTAATTTGGCTAATTGGTTAAATGATAACGGCCTTGAGACAGTGTTAACCCGTGAACCAGGGGGAACATTACTTGGTGAAAAATTGCGTAATTTAATTATGGATGCTGATTTGAATTGCGATAAACGTGCTGAATTGCTGATGATACTGGCAGCACGCGCCCAACATGTGCATGAAAAAATAATGCCTGCGTTAAAACGCGGTGTAAATGTAGTCTGCGATCGTTTTACTTTGTCGTCATTAGCATATCAGGGGTATGGACGCGGACTTACAATTGATGAAATATCATCTGCTGATAGATTTGCTACAGCAGGATTAGCACCACATTTTACCATTGTTATTGATTTACCGATTGATGTTGTTATAGCACGTATTGGGAAAAGATTTGACCGTTTTGAAGGTGAAGGTGTTGAGTTTTTATCGAGAATTGCTGAAGGTTATCGGGATTTATCAATAAAAAGATTTAATACGGTGCTTATTAATGGCAATGAACCGATAGAAACAGTATCAGAAAATATCCGCAATATAATCTGTCATCATTTTGGATGGGGAAAGGTGGTGTAGTATGAAATTAGTAATGGCAATTATACATGAAAAGGATCAGAGAAATTTGCAGGATAATTTATTGGAAAATAATTATCAGTTCACAAATGTTGCCAGTACCGGCGGCTTTTTGCGCGAAGGCAATGTTACACTAATGATTGGCGTTGACGAGGAACAGGTAGAAGGTGTAATAGAGATTATCCGTGAAAGCTGTCGCGCACGTGAACAATATGTAAATGTAATGCCAGCGGCAATGGATACCATGGGATCAGTAATAAGCAACCCTATTAAAGTATCAATTGGCGGTGCAACCGTATTTGTTCTTGACGTAGAAAGATTCGAAAAAGTCTGACCTTTAAAAAATGAATTGTAATAAACACAAAGAACACGAAATATTTTGCGTTCTTTGTGTTTATGTGTTTATTTTGTTGTGTTTTAAGTTTTCGGTTTTAAGTTTTCAGACGTAGTCACTTCGACAGGCTCAGTGACCATTATAAATTTGTATAATTTTGCTTGCTATCGGACTAACCACTAAGAAAACAACCCGTAAAACCTTACTTTTTACCCAAATAAATTTGACAAGTTTAATGGTAATTAATGCCTTGGAAAGGCATTTTAATGAGTAACCCCAGGCGTCAGCCTGGGGATTAA
>CAZNLA010000608.1:0-3048 GCA_964573385.1 uncultured bacterium | reverse complement strand
CATTCGAGCGTTTTGGGATGGTGGATGAATGGTTACGTGGTCCTGTTGCGGATTGGGCAAAAGGTAGAGTACCTGACGGAATTAAGATAATTGAAACAGGTATTGAAGAGTATCGTGGTCATACTTTTCATATAATTAGGGGTAAAGTCAATACAGGTGTTGGCAAAGTAATCCGTGGTATTCGGTCAGAATTTGTTAGTTATACCAATAGATGTCCGATAGATGGACGTTTATATTGTTATTCATCTGTGAGAAACAGTAACGAAGTCAATCAACCAGTGGAAATAGACCGATTACACTGCTGTGATAATTTAAGGTGATATGCTGAAGTGTTTGGTGCGAAGAAAAAAGAATATGATCAGAATGATATTCAATTGCGTGGTGATACCTGGCGTGCCGGTTTATTAGTTCATCCGCATCATCGCAAAGACATTTTTGTTGAAACAACATCGCAGGGAACATTATTGATATCTGCTTTGTTTGACCCGCCAAAGTGGTATAAACCACCGGTTACATGGATTATTAATTTGAACTTAAATAAAAAATATGAATTATCTGGTCTGTCAATGCAGGTATGGGAATGGTGCGACGGTAAGAACAGTATGGAACAAATAATTGATTTATTCGCACAAAAATATCAATATACGTTTCATGAAGCACGCGTAAGTGTAATATCATACCTTAAAAAATTGGCAGATAAAGGAATATTACTAGTTTGCGAGTAATTAAATATATTACAATATCTTATCTTTTAATCCGGGATGTTCAATGAAGACAATTGATGTAAAAGATCAGCCAAAGCTGAGCATGAACAGAACCTTTGAAATATGCCTTAATGGTATAAAGTACCGGTTCTTCCGTTCCACGGTTACAATGCTTGTAATTGCAGTTGCTATCGCCTTTATGATGAATACATTGTGTGAAGGTATCAGTAAAAAAGCAGTACAGGAAGCTAGTCGTGAAGCAATTCGTCAACAACTTGCCGCTACCAGGTGGATGAATCGTCTTACCTCACCAATTACGCCAGAGAATTTGCTGATAGAGTTAGCAAACGCTAAAGATGATGACCCTTTAATAGGCGAAGTTCAAATAATGGGTGGATTAGATAAGCAGCAATTAGATAATTACAGACAATTCAGCAAGGATGCGGTTTTGTATCTGAATTTCTTTAATGATCTTAAATATGGATACCGGCGTATATTAGTCAGTGATTCAACCGGTGTGGGCATTTTTTCACGGTTAACTCCCGGGTCAGAAAATAAAAAGCGTTTTGATGAAAAGATATTAACTATTAAAGCTGCCCGCTTGCCTGATGCGGAGTTATTTGATTCTGTATTAAAAAGATGGTGTTTAGACCAACCTAATTATAACGAAATAACGGCAAATATTGTGACAGGTTATAATAACGGCATAAAACAGATATCTGATGCTTCGCAGGGGAAAGCCATTGATGAATCATTAAGTGATGCATCCGGCGGATTTGGCGAAGTAATACGGAAAGCTGGTTTTACAAGTTTTACTCCTGAAATTGGTAATATGGTGGCCGCACAGGCATTGAACCAGAAAGATACCAGACGTATTGATGAAGCAATGGCAATTTTTGGTGTCCGTCAGAAGATTGCTATGCGCATAAATAAACAACCGGGTGAAATTAAAACAGCCAATGTCTGGAACAATTTGCGAGGTTCTGGCGAAGCGGCTTTCTTATTGAATGCTATGCAATTGGAAAATCTGGATGTAACAGGTTTATCAACAGAAAGAATAGTTGAATTGGCAAAAAGCAGACGCGAAATTGCCATGAATGGTGAGGCTGCCCAGGCTTGTTCCGGTGCTGAAGGTGGGTTTATGGGGCTTGGCGTCAGGATGACATGGTTGATAATTGTATCATTGCTGGTTTGCGCTGTAGGTATCAGCAACGCAATGTTAATGTCTGTAACTGAAAGATTCCGGGAAATCGCTACATTAAAATGTTTAGGCGCTTTAGACGGCTTTATCATGGCGTTATTTGTTAAGGAAGCAGGTCTGTTGGGGTTAATTGGCGGTGCCATCGGTTCAGTTGTTGGCAGTATAATCGGTTTTGGCAGAATGTTAGTTTCTTTCGGTGCCGTATTTACTGGCGCTTTCCCCTGGCTTGCATGGGTTGAGGGATTACTATTTTCATTGATAGTCGGTATTCTGCTGGCAGCGCTTGCGGGTGTGTATCCTTCTTATATAGCGGCTCGTTTGGCTCCTATGGAAGCTATGCGAATTGAATAATGTTGAAATTATATTAAATGTGGGTTGAGAATTATGAGCAATGATACTTTGAATTCTGTGTTTAAAGGCAGTGATGTCCAAAAAAATGACGATTCTGCTGAGAAACAAAGAGTTATTATCAGAACAGTTAATCTGCAAAAAACTTACCAGATGGGTGAGGTTCAAACTCACGCATTACGTGGTGTTAACTGTGAGATTTATACTGGCGAATTTATCGCTATAATGGGACCTTCCGGATCTGGTAAGTCAACATTTTTCAATATGGTCGGTGGTCTGGACAGCCCTAGTAGTGGACGCGTATTTATTGATGAGGTTGACGTTGCCCAATTAACGGCAGTCGAACTTGCGTTTTTACGTTGTAGAAAAATCGGTTATATTTTTCAACAGTTTAATATGATTCAATATATGACAGCGTTAGAAAATGTTACTGCACCAATGGCTTTTGCCGGGGTATCACCAGACGAATCACGTGTTCGCGGTATGTCATTGCTGGAATTAGTCGGATTAAAAGATAGATGGTTCCATCGTCCTATAGAAATGTCCGGTGGTCAGCAGCAACGTGTAGCAATTGCCCGCGCGATGGCAAACTTGCCGACCATTTTATTATGTGACGAACCAACGGGAAATCTTGACCTTAAAACAGGTCGTGAGATTCTTGATATCCTGCAAAGGTTAAATAAAGAGAGAGGCGTTACTATTATCTGTGCCACCCACGACACCCGCATGCTTGATCTTTGCGATAGACTAATCTGGATACGGGATGGTCAGGTCGAAAGAGTAGCGCGACGCGAC
>CAZNLA010000607.1:0-3055 GCA_964573385.1 uncultured bacterium | reverse complement strand
GTGATTGTTGCAGATATGAGTCTATGCGGTTTTTCACCTCAAAGGCAACGGTACTGTGCTGATTTTCGGCGACGTTGTGGTTGTAATCAGACGATAAAAGTAATAATAGCAGTTCGAGTAATACTACCCGGCTACGCGGATGTTCGGTGGCAGGCCCACCTCCCCAGCAATTCTGGAAGCGTGCGAATAAGTCGATGGCTTCCGCCGGACGACGTATCTCACCGTGAAATATTCGGTTTGGCAGATATCCGGGTGGACGGCGCAATAACTCAGCTTCCGGCATTTGCGGCAGATATGTCCATACCGGTGTTTTATCCTGTCCCGGCGAATATTCCCAGTCGAAATGAATCCAGCGCCGATGCCAACATTCAGTGGCGGCGGCGTATGACGAATGCGGCATGGCGGGAGGAATGATGACAAAATATGGCGCGCGGCAATGAATGACGCCGCCATTGATATCAACACTGC
The DNA here is from genome assembly GCA_964573385.1 of uncultured bacterium. GTDB lineage: Bacteria > Armatimonadota > Hebobacteria > CAIYQO01 > CAIYQO01 > JBAXQQ01. The sequence continues at coordinate 2,587 of CAZNLA010000607.1, read as the reverse complement.
CTTTACCGTTGAGAAACATCATCAATTCATGGTCATACAACGCGCGCATTGGTTCCACCCATCCGGGTGATGCTACCGCCTGACCCACAATACGCGGGACAGGAGATATCCGCATCAGCCAATTGGCATCCGCGACATTATCAATATTTTCTTCGCCGATATTCGCTGTGGTCATTGCGAATTATTATATCATTTTTGTCCATAAGATTATCAACATTTTCAATAGCGCGAATAAAAAAGCCGGTATATAATATGCTTTATCTATCTGTTATAAAACAAGACTTTCGCTTAGGGTCACTTCGACAGGTTCAGAGACCGGTCGTTGAGCCTGTCGAAGCGACTATTTTAAGCATATCTCTGTTGTAAACGAAAGTCCTGATGAAAATTTGTCAGTGGAGTTGAAAATGAGAAAAAGCGATTATTTATGTAAGCTACACCCGGATTTTCATATGCCGGCAGAAGTGGTGATAGGCGAAGGTTTTGATGCTGACGAATACGCCATCCGTCTGAAAGAAAATAGTGTGGACGCGGTGGTATTTTTTGCCAAATGCCATTATGGGCATTCTTATTACTACACCAATGTTGGCACCCGGCACCCGCGGTTGACACAAGATATGCTTGCAGAGACTGTTCGCGCCTGCCGCAAACAGGAACTTGGCATAATTTGTTACTACAGCGTTTTTCTGGACACTGCCGCCGCTACACAGCATCCGGAATGGATGCCACGGACAGTCAGTAACGCGGTGGATGGCGGATTTGACAGCCAGAATTTTTTGCCGGTATGTGTGAGCAGTGGATATGTCGATGAATTGCTGATACCGCAAAGCATAGAAGTGGTTAAGAATTATGATATTGACGAAATGTTTTATGATACCATGACTGGTTTTCGTCCGTGTTGGTGCGAAAGTTGCACCCGGTTATTCGGTCGTCGGGCACCGGAGAACAGCGATGACCCGGATTGGATGAGATATGTCCGGTGGTATTACAACCTGTATGAGAACTTTTTTGCCAAAGTAGCGAAATCCGTCAGTGAATGCCGTTCCGGCATTTCAGTTACATTCAACTGGAAATGGGCGGTCGCGCTGCCATCAGTACCACCGCCGCATATCAGCAGAATAGCAGGGGACCTGATTCCATCAACATTTATCGCGTCGATGAACTCGCGTTACTGGGCCGGCACCGGTTATCCGTATGAATATATGTGTGGCCGTTTTATGCATGGACTGGGCGAATGGGCCAATAGCACCCCGGAAACGCTTAAATTAACCGCGGCGTCATCAATTGCTAACGGCGGATCTTTTTACCTTATCGACCGTCAATTGCCGGATGGCACGTTGGAAGAACGTGCCTGGCCAACCATAAAAGATACTTTTTCTTTTGTTAATCAATACCGTAATGTCATTGAGGACGCGTACCCGATAGCGGAAACCGCGGTGCTGACCCCCATTGACCATGTGATAGGGCCGAATCTGGAATTTTTCTCGGATTTTGACAAACGAAAAGCCAGGGTTTTGCCATTTAACGGCGCCGCGCGTTTGTGCATAACCAATGGCATACATTATACCGCGTATAACGCGGAAAACCTGCGCAAAAATATCGGTAAATGCCGTCTTGCCATCCTGCCGGAAATTGAATATGTCGATGCGGAAACCGTCGCGTCGCTTTACGATTTCGTCAAAAATGGCGGTAGCCTGTTGATGTCGATGCCATCCGGCGGTGGGTTGGTGAATGAAGATTTGTTGCGACTTGCCAGAGTGCAGTTTGCCGGCGCGAAACCGCAGGATTATGGATATATTGAGGATTTTACCGGTGGTATATCCGACCCGTTTGTTTGCCACGGTAACTTTTCCACATTGGTTCCGGACGAAGGCACGAAAACGCTGACACGGTATATACAACCGCTTTCTTTTGGCGATGGCAAAGCGAAGTTTGGCCATGGTCAGGCGCCACCGGCGGGTCCGGATGGGTCACCTGTCGCGACAATACGAAAAGTTGGCAAGGGGACAGTATGCTGTATTGCGGCACCGGTTTTTGAATCGTATGAATATTGGCACAACCCGCGGATTGCCGCCTGGGTAAAAGGATGCATCCGCGAATTACTGCCAGACCCAATGGTAAAACTGTCAACACCGGCATTGGTGGAAAAGGTGCTGTTGCGGCGCGGTGATGACCTGATTATAAATATAGTAAACCATTCTTCCCGGGAATATCTCGCCGGTTATTGGCACCCGGTAATAGATTTCGTACCGGAAATCCACGACATCACCCTGAGTGTAAAAGCAGGAGCAGATAGATATACCGTCATCGCAGAACCACAAGGGGTAACCTTGCCGACGGTAACCAACGCTGGATATATGACATTTACATCACCAGTACTGAAATATCTGCAATCATTTGTGGTGCCGGGATATTTTTCAATTACGAATTATTAATTACGAATTACGTTTTTTTGTTACACAGAGATTCACTGAGAAGACACAGAGATGCACGGAGCGAACTTTTTAGACATGATTGACATGATTGATATGATTATAGGCCGTTAGTGACCAAATCCGCACAAAAAAAGTCAGGATTTTAGGCGGAACTT
>CAZNLA010000606.1:0-3062 GCA_964573385.1 uncultured bacterium | reverse complement strand
ATCTTTCAATTTTCAAGGTGCTGATTAATGTACTGCGAGCATCCTGCTCGCGTTTTCCTGAGCTGGAAGCTCAGGATACATTGTACTGCGAGCATCTTGCTCGCAACGGCTGAGTTGGAAGCTCAGGATACATTGTACTGCGAGCTTCTTGCTCGCAACGCCTGAGCTGGAAGCTCAGGATAGATTTGGTTATTGATTATCATTTATGGCATCATGCAATCCCCAGTGTCTGAGTAATATTTTGCCATCAGTTATTTTCTGGCAAGAAACCCGGTCGCCACCATTGGTTCTGAAATGATCATAAATTTTTGATTTTATTAATGGTGTATATTGAATACCAGAAATAGAACTGAGACAACTGAGATTGCCTTCATTCTCTAATAATCCACCGGACAATGCAACTAAAGCATCCAGTAATTCGGTTTTCCTGTTTTTGTCTTTAGAAAAGTTTTCAAAATCTTTTCGGAATGAGTCTGCGTATTCCAAATAAGGCAGGTCATAAAGCATTTTCATAGCCATATCTTTCTTTATACGTTGCCATACCGCGGTTCCCCATGGTGTTAAACCTGCAAACTTGTTACCATCAATTTCACAACATTCAAAAAATATCTCCGGCAGATCTTCAGCAAGGTTCAATCCGGATAATGGGATAAAGTTTTTATCTGCTAATGCAAGTATTGGCACATATTTTATAATATCCATTTTACTGGCCGAATCCTCAAAACCGGGGATATTAATAGATATTGGCAATTTGGGGATTCTCAATAATTCATCTGAACTTTCAAACAGATAAACAATTTCATCAGCATATAACATACCCAGGGTATTTAGGTATCCCTGTACACTTTTAAAACCACCGGTAAGGTTGAAAACCACATGGTAATTATCATTTTGCCACTGTGGCAAATTTTCTTCGCATCTTTTTACTATATCATTTATGCCTGTCAGAAAATTAACTTTTGTTTTTGTTGATAACTTTTCCGGTTTCCATATATCTATAGAATATGAACTGAGTTTGTTTTTTAAGTAATCCTGTAATAAAATCATTACTACATCACCAAGGTACGTGTCAGTCTGAATGAATATCAAATATCCATGACTTACCTGGCAACTTTGATTAATGTATGATAACAATCCGTTAATTTCCGCACTGGCATTTTTACATTCATCGTCGTTACCATTTGCCAGTATTGTTCTCGCACGTTCAGCACAATCTTTAATTACTGTAATGTCTGCAACAGACAATTCATTTTCTTTATTATTAGCTGCATCGCGCAATATTTTGCGTTCTTTTTCATTCTCAGCGCAGTTTGTCAGCAGGCTGGTACCAGCAGGTGACAATATTAAACATGGTTTATTCATAATTGCTCCAAAATAATGTATCGCAACCCAGTTCGCACGTCCGAGCTGGAATAATGTATCGCGAGCATCCCTGCTCGCGTTTTCCTGAGCTGGAAGCTCAGGCTACATTGTTAATGTATCGCGAGCATCCTGCTCGTGTTTTTCTGAGCTGGAAGCTCAGGGTACATTGGTCTCAGGACATATTTGATGATTGGCTGACGGTTATTCCTGCTTTTGATGGGTTATTTCTTATATATTCACGTATTTTTTCCAGTGACTTATCATTTCTGATTATATGGTCATATGTATCGTGCATCCATAATTGGCCGGTCATATTCATTCGCTTATTTATTTGGTTGGATGTATAGGATTTCCATGAGAAAAGGATATCCGGCAGTTTATTGTCTTTCAATGGTTTTAATATTACATGTGCATGGTTTGGCATTACAACCCATTCATCAAGAATATATCTATCGTTATTAAAAAACTTAATTGCGTCGCCAACGATTTTAGCATTAATAGGGTCTGATAAACAGCATGAACCCATACCGGCGTTTAAAAGTTCGTCAATTCTTTCAGAAAATAAGCAATAATATTCTTTCAATTCACTGTTATTATATGGTTCTGTGTGGTTCTTTTTCCATATTTTCCTTTCATATTCAATCTCTTCTCTTTTTGCTAATGGTATAGAATCCGCCAGATGAAAAGTGACAAAATATGTTACATTTTGTTGATACCAGTGCGGCAAATGCCTCTCGATGATTTCTATTTCAGAATATGGGTCTAAGTAAGTTAATGTATCGCGAGCATCCTGCTCGCAAAATTCCGGGTTGGCAGAATGTATCGCGAGCATCCTGCTCGCGCTTTCCTGAGCTGGAAGCTCAGGATACATTTGGTTTTCTTCCTGAGCTGGAAACTCAGGGTACATTTGGTCTTCTTCCTGTGCTGGAAGGTTAGGGTAGATTTGGTTATTCTGGTGCACATTATTTCTCATTGTTTATATTCTCCACCTCCTGGTTTGGAGAGGGTTTTGGGATATCTATTGCGCACTGGCCTAACCCCATGGTGGTGCGCAGGCCAACTGACGCGAAAGGGGTGAAGTTTGCTAATGCGCCGAAAAGCTTGCGGGCTTCGGTTGAGACTGTATTTATAATGCTGAATTCTACCGCGCCGGTGAAACCGGTTAATTGGTATTTGGGGAACTTCCAGGTGCGGGTTTTTATATCTGCCCTGGAGACCGCCAACGCGGGGGATAATTCGTCAAATACCCCCTGGTCAAAGTGATAATCAGAATATTCCTGCCATTTGCGCCACAGACTGCTGAAAACCAGCACCGGGTCGGGCAGGGGATAACTCATACCGGCACGGCGGAAGGTGGTTGGTGATTTAAACCGCAGCACCACTGATGAGATATCTGCCGGCAAATCTGCATAATTTTTTGTGCCGTTATCCTCTGCTACTTCAACAGAATGAACTTTAAAGTCATAATGACCGATTCTTATAGTACCGCTTTCCGCCATTAATGATGACAAGGTGCCAAGGAACATCTCGGTTGCGTCTGTATTTAATGTGCCCAACCGAAACCGGCAACCGGTATTGGCAGGTACAGATATGTTATCACCGCTGCGCATACGGCTGCGTGGCCATAATGTGGAGAGGGTGAATGGTTTCAAATCTTCCATATCATGTCTTTTGGATGTCATTTCAGCGTTATTATCCTT
>CAZNLA010000605.1:0-3067 GCA_964573385.1 uncultured bacterium | reverse complement strand
AGATTTCTGAATGTGACTGGAGTTCAGACGTGTGCTCTTCCGATCTAATGCGGCACAACCATACCCTTTACAGTCAGCAATATATTGAAAAATATCCTGCTTACCCTCATTTAACAACCGGTGAAATGAAAAGGAACAAATGGAAATAGGAACTTTATTCATATTAAAAATACCTCTGCGGTTATTTAAGCACAAAGAGGTAATGAGTGGTATAGTTTTTAACAATAAATATTAAGAAAAAGAAAAAAATATTATTCGGGAATGCCGGAGACGATGTTCCCATGAAAAATATCATATATAAAGAGGCTAATTGCAAAACATGTCTGAATTGTAGGGAATGCCGTCCCCGGCATTCCGTTAATAGAGAGTCTCTATCTCAAAGAGGAATGCCGGGGACGGCATTCCGTACAGAAAAATAGAATTAATAATGGTCACATCAACAACTTGATTGACCATTTTCACGCTTATTTCTCCGCTTTATCGCAGATGTCCCGCGCCGATTGCTACCCATTTGTATGATGTTAATTCTTCCGGGCCTACCGGCCCACGGGCGTGAAGTTTGTCGGTGCTTATGCCAACCACCGCACCCAAACCATAATCACCACCACCGGATAACCGGGTACTGGCATTAACCAATACAGACGCGCTATCCACCCCGGCAACAAATTTATCTGATAATGTCAGCGACGATGTCACAATACCATCAGTATGGCCACTGCCGTAATAATTAATATGCTCAATCGCGGCATCAACACCATCAACAATGCGGACAGATAAAATTGGTTCCAGGTATTCTGTTGACCAGTCTTCTTCTGTTGCTGCTTTCATAGGCAAAATCTGCTGACATCGCGGGCAACCGCGTAATTCAACGTTGTTTTTCAACAGTTCACCGGCGATAACCGGCAGTGCTTCCGCCGCTATATCTGCGTCTATCAATAACGTTTCCAACGCGTTGCATACTTCTACCTTTTCACATTTCGAGTTAACAGTTATCGCAACAGCCATTTTAATATCAGCATCAGCAGCAATGTATTGATGACAAATGCCATCATAATGTTTAATTACCGGTATGCGTGATTCCGCGGAGATACGTTCGATGAGAGATTTTCCGCCACGGGGAATGATAACGTCAATATATTTATCCAATTTCAGCATTTCGCCAACGGCAGCACGGTCTGTTGTATTAATAATTTGTATACAATCCCGTGGCAACCCGTTTTCCGCCGCGGCATCCGCCATAATCTCTGCCAGCAATAAATTACTGTTTAACGCCTCTGACCCACCTCGCAATATAACCGCGTTACCGCTTTTTATACATACCCCTGCCGCGTCAGTTGTCACATTTGGCCGGGATTCATATATAATCCCGATGACTCCCAATGGCACGCTAACCCTTTGCACCTTTAACCCGGTAGGACGTACGTGACCACGGGTAACAACTCCCAATGGGTCTGGCAATGCCGCAACTTCCCGCAGACGGTCAGTCATATATGATATCACTTTATCTGTCAGTCGAAGTCTTTTCACCATCGGTTCCGCCAAACCGGCAGCGATTGCTTTGTCTATATCTGCTTTATTAGCATCATTAATTTCCTGCCGTCTGGACTGCAACGCGTCCGCCATGGCGTTAATAGCACGACTGCGAATATCACCGGAGACAGTACCGGCAATTCTGCTGGCATTCCGCGCGCGAACAGCAATTTCTTTAATAGTATTCATGTCAAAATTATAGCATTATTAACTGTAATTTGTCGTTTTCTGATAACAAAATATCACATTTATTATTATGAAAGTCACCAAAATGAATATGGTGACGGGTTATCTGTTAATATAAATTGTTGCACAATTAATCAGGATGGTGGTTTTTATTCCCTGTATTATGCACCATACAACTCATCTCGGTAATCGTCGGGATGAGTTGTTTTTTTCTGCAGAAAGGTAATTCAATAACAAAGTTAATCCGACGATATAATAAACAATAAATAAAAACAACGGTAATCAAGCACTATTGACAGTCTCTTCTACCATCGGTATTGTATTATCAATATAGCAATGCACGGATTATAGTTCCAGACTTGCCACATTACGTGGCACAGAGAAGAAATAAACGTCCGTTTTCTTTATGCCGAAGACTTATGGCGGGGATGATAACCGATATTTGGTATATACGCCGTCAAACCGATACCGGACGACCTTAAGATGCTTAAACATTTCTTAATCAGCTTGAAAGAGTGTATCAAAAATATATAAAACGCAAAAAAGGCAGAAAATTGATATTAAAGGAAGAAAATAGTGAGGAAAATAGAATTGAGTAGTATGTCGCCGAATTACCACCGAATTACCAAGAAATGGGCTGATACAGAGTTTGTTAATCCTGAATAAATATTAAAGGTAACAAAATGATAAAATATTTTTTTGCTCTTCATCATATACATGTTTTTGATTATGAAAATAATTGTATTAAATTTATTGGTATATATTCATCATTAGCTGAAACTAAAAATGCTGTAAATAGATTGAGTATCAAACCAGGTTTTTCAGAATTTCCTGATATTATTAATACAAGTAGTAATATAAAAAGTGGCTTTTATATTACTACATATGAAGTTGATAAAGATTATGTAAATGGTAATTGTAATAATTATAATGATTACAATTATATAAATATAATAACTACACAAGAAATAGTATATATTATTCAATTTTTGCATATTATTGATGATACACATGAAGATTATAGATTAATAGGTGTTTATTCATCAGAATCTACTGCAAATTTAGCTATAGAAAGACTTCGATTATTAGCTGATTTTAATAAATATTCTAACATCATTAATCCTATTGTTGATAATGATGAAAATGGCTTTTATGTTGATAAGAATGTTATTAATAGTGATAATTGGGCAGATGGATTTGTCACTGATTAGTGATAAAGGAACAGACTACGTAAAGATAGAGACATTGCTACATATAGATGTTAAACCACAAAAAATAGGCCGAAAATCGATAATAAAGAAAGGAAATAGTGAGGAAATTAGAATTGAGTAGTCTGTCGCCGAATTACATT
>CAZNLA010000604.1:0-3082 GCA_964573385.1 uncultured bacterium | reverse complement strand
CGCACCGAATGGCAAAACGCGGTAATTATCAGCGGTAATGAGCAGAACCAAATACAAAGCGATACCGGTTGGCGATTGGATAACCAGCAGGATTGCGACTTGCTGAGTATGCACGCCTACCCCGTACCGGGTTGGCATTCAGTTGGATTTGATGGCATGACCGACCCATTTTGCCAGTCGTTGTTGCCATTTTACACCCGGATAGCCAATACCTTTGCCCCAGTTATGGTACAGGAGTTTGGGACAATCGTAACCTTTGGCAAAAAACAACAGGATTCATATTTAAAAGGAATACTTCCGGAATGCTGGAAATCCGGTTCAAACGGTTTTTTATGGTGGTGCCTGCGGGATATCACAGGGAAAATTCAACCTTACATCTCCCATGGGTTTGAGACAACTCTGGGACTGATAGATAAAAATGACCAGGTAAAACCAGGTTTGGAATATTATCTGGAATTCTGCAAATCACTGAATGAAATGCCGGCACCAGTAGAACCAGACAACGCTATCGGCATATATTGGCCAAAATTCTGGTGGAACCGGGACATGCCACAAAACGCGGGTAACAACCCCTGGGACAAAACCAGCCATCTGTTAATGGCAAATTATTTATTACGTTCTGCTGGCCACGATGTGCAGGTGGTACGCGGTGATCTCCCCTTGCCCACAAATTTAAAAGTACTAATTATCCCCAGCGTTAACCTGCGCATAGACGAAGTTGAAGCCTTAACAGCATGGGTAAAAGATGGTGGAAAATTAATCTGGCACGGTGTAGATTCAGAAAATTGGGGAACAGCATGCGCAAAATTAATCGGCGCAGTCCCGGTAGATTACCGTGCAATCAGCGGCCCAAGAACCGGAGAATTAAATGACAGCACATGGTCCTTCAATAACTTCCCACGTGGTATACGCTGTGACATTGAAACCAGAGAAGCAACAACAATTATGCCAGACCAGGATGGCAACCCACTGGCCACCATCCATCATTATGGCAAAGGAACAGTAATAGCAGTATTCCCATCTGTAGAAGCAGAACCAGCAAATTGCTCAAACAACCCGGTAAAACGTGATGTGTGGGTAGATTGGTATGAAGAAATGATAGGAAAATTTGAAGAGTGAGTGAAGTTGTAAATTAAAAATTAAAGATGTAAAATTAAAAATTATTTTATGTTGTGATACCAAATGTATTACGAGCATCTTTCAAAAATTATTCCGGCAACAACAGATAAATTTGCCATCAAATTCTGTCACAGTTTGGAACAGGGTCGCAGCCCGGCTATGTGAAGGATTTCTTGGGTATTTGTTATTAATGGAGTATCATTCTCCCAATATCTGCTTGACCGATTTAGCAACCTGTTGATAGAATTATTCGTATAAATAATAACCTAAATAACAAGGAAAAGCGGAATGAAGAGTTTTTATAATCTGTTATCTCCCCATTGTTTATTAACACTTTTATGTGTTGCTTTCTGTGCATTGCCTGGTTTGGCACAACAACCGCCGGCGGCGATAGTAAAAGCGGCACAACCGATTACTGTGGATGGCGATAGCGTGGATTGGAACTGGTTGAAGGCAGAGCAACATGTGCAGGGACGTTTGGGTCGGGTGGCGACATTTAAATTGGTTTATGACGCCAACAACCTGTACGCATTGGTAAACGTTACTGATGCCAGTCCTTTAAAAAATAGCTCCGGGGTGTATCAAGAATTATTAAAAGGTGGCGATGCGATAAGCATATGTCTTGGTCCGCAGGATGGTAAGGGTAGCCCACAACGAATAATGCTGGCAAAGGTGAGTGGACGAAGCGAGATTATCGCTATGCGTCCGGAATGGAAAAGTGGTGGTGCGCATCCTTACCGATATTTCACCCAGGCCGCGGGTGCGGTGCCAATGGACGACGTATCAAAGTTAGATGTGGCAGGCGCAAATTCCGTTTACGCGGTTACCCCAACAGGTTATCGTGTGGAAGTTAAATTACCATGGACAGCATTAAATTTACAACCACAGAATGCTGTGCGCATTCCTTTTGACCTGCAGGTTATATTCTCTGACAATGCCGGGCAAATTAATGTTGATACCGCCTGGTGGCATGGTACCGATGGTGGTGGCGCATATTGTACAACTGATATTGCTACAGAAGCGCGGTTGTATCCTGACACTTGGGGTACCGCACAATTCTATAACGAAGACCCGGGACCGCAAATAAGCACTATTAATAAAACAACTGACCCGGCATTTACCCCGCGGGGTTTGCCAATTAAGTTTAATTTGCCAAAGACATCAAAGGTCAGCGTAATAATTCAGGACAGCAATGGGTGGATAGTGCGGGAATTACTGCGTGCTGAAAAGATGTCGGCAGGAATACACACTATTTACTGGGATGGTCGCGACCGTTGGGGTGCCCCATCGCCTATAGGAAAATACAGTTATAAAATCGGATATTTTGATGGTATTAAAGCGACTTTCATGGGTAGCGCGGGGAATTCCGCTAACCCACCCTATCGTACCGAGGACGGTTTGGGGTCAATAGGTGGCCAGCATTACGGACCGGTGGCAGTGGCAACAGACAAACAATATTTATATTTCCTGAACTCCATCGAAGAAGGTCAGCCATGTTTGCGTTGTGTAGACCCGGTCACCATGAAATCGCGGTGGTTCCGCAGTGTAGGGGTATTTGGCGCAGGTGTCGCCATGGCGGCAGACAACCGGTATGCCTATATGATTTATAACAACAACGGCATTAAACTTATGAGGATGGATCCCGCAAATGGAAAAACGGTAAAATTTGACACAAAAGATACCATTGACCTGCAAGGCGCGCATGTTGATAGCCTGGCAGTAGTCGGTGATTCAGCATTTTTCACTGTAACCGGTAAAAATCGCATAGGGGTAATAGACCTGACTAAAGGGACAATGCTGGCAGATATCACCATTCCCGCGCCAAAAGGAATCTGCAAACGTGATGATAATACCATTTTAGTATGCAGCGAAAAACAGATTGTATCAATAGATATTAAAACCGGCGCACAAACACCATATATAAAAGATCTATCAAATCCGGAAGCAGTTATTTTGGATGCCA
>CAZNLA010000603.1:0-3086 GCA_964573385.1 uncultured bacterium | reverse complement strand
ACCCGCGCCGTGACTTGCATCCAGAAGATATACCGCCATATTATGCCGCGTTGGCACCGGTATATAAAAAACATGACATTACTTTTTGGAATAATGTAGAGACATTCGCGTCGCCATGGCCTTCGCCGGGCGATATAGATAGGATAAATCTGCAATATGAAGCCGGAAAACAGTATGTTGAACGAACGATTACCTGGGAATACGGACATTTTTTGGGACGACAACAAGTCGGAAAAGAAAGGTATGAATCATTTTGCGAGTGGAATATTTAAGTAGAGTGGGGTAGTTTTCTGGAAACTCAAGTCGACCGCAATCAGTAGAAATCGTTTGAACTCGGAAGAAATCGATTTCATACGACTTCAATCGAAAAAAACACGATAATCATGGAACGTTCCTAAACACAATGTGTCAAAAGTAAAAAACATATCTTTGTAACCGGGGAGTATAAAATGAAAAGTTCACTTGTGACGGTTTTATTATCGTTGATTGGGATGTTTTGCGTCTCAATTTTTGCTGCAGACGACGTTAAAATTACCATTGACCAACCACAAACTGCCGGTATCTGTGGGTATCGGTCTATGTGGGATACCATTGTGCCTATGTCACAGGATGGCGCACGGGCTATTGTGGATACCGTGGTTAAGGACCGTGGTGGTGTAGCAGTATGGATTCCTAAAGATAGAAAAGGTAAACCAGCGCCTATATCATTTGATGCTATGAACCGTTCTTTGCTTGTACGTTTTCCTGACGCGGCAGATAAGATTGTTGAACAGGTAAATAAGGGATATTCAATTACTAAGATAGAACTGGTGTTGCCATTTGCCGATGAAGAGATTTTTCCTGAAGGCAGCACAAACTGGGCACCACCGGAAGGTGGGTATTTATATCGTGCTAACTGGGGTGTTGACGCCATGTATCGTGCGCAACAACCAACATCACACGCGATTGCTTTCGCGTTGCGCAAACCATGGACTGCTGACGCAACTGACGGACCAACGTATAACGCGTATATAAAAGGTGCTGGTTATTGGGGAAAATTTGGCGCGCAGGATGTTAATAGCGATATTGTGCCAAAACAATTTGGACCTGCCGCGGTTAATTATAAGTCACCTGACGGAATTATGGATATAACTGATTCAATTAATGATAAATCATTTGGCAAAACTGTTGCTGAACGGTTACGCGCAATTGCTGATAATGGTTTTATGGTAAGAAAATGGGAAACCTATGACGCGCGATATTACAGTGGTGCTTATGAATGGGGTACCGGCACCGGTTGTCGCGCTATAATAATAAATACACCTAAATTAGTGGTAACATTTAATAAAAATGATGATGCCGTGAAGATAAATAAATTACCGGTATCAACAGATATACCTATGTTAGCAGAGGATTTACAGAAGACCGGCAAAGGTGGTACAGCAACTGCTGTTATACCATCACGCGAAGAACTGGAGAAGATTGCGGAAAAATATAAAGTATCAAAACCTGCCTGGATGCCGGAATGGCAATGGGTGCGGGTGAAGGAAATGTTAACGGCAGAAGGCGGTGCGGAAATTGCAGACGAACCTTTCTGGTTCCAGTTTGTTGAAGGTTATGTAAAAAATAGATTCTCCGGTAAATATAAAGATTCAAAAGGTGTTGAGCATCCTGGCCCGGATCCGGTAAAAGTTTATGAAACATGGGTTGACCATACCATCGGGAAACCATATCGTGGATGGTTTGGTTTTGAGGCCGCGCCTGCAATGTTGCCATGGTTTGTATATAAAGATGCCATGCCGGCAGTATCGCAGGAATGGAATAAGAATTATTGGACTGCCTGGTTGATGCCGGATAAAGTCACTGCTGAAACTGACGCAAAACGTAAAGATTTTAGAAATTTTGACGGTACTTTAATTCATCCACAGGCAGATGATTCACGAGTTGGTGGTCCGGATGCATCTAATCCGGATCCTGCCATCGGTAAGTTCGATACTTATTATGCCAAAACAGGTGATTGGCGTGGCAATAAGAGTTTCTATCGTTCGGGTTATTGTTACACTATGTCAACAACCAATTTCAATAATACCGCGTCAATGGGTGCATTGTTGGGTGGCGCAATTATAAATTCGAAAAATGCTATAGAAGACGGTCGTCATGGTCAGGCTAATTATCCATTGAAATTATGGACATGGTTTGATGGCAGTACACAGGAAGAACTGGATGATTATTATTTTGGCGTTACTATTCGAGCACAGAAAATGGTGGCGGATTTTGGTCCGGAAACAGTAGATAGAATGCTGGGTAAGTCGATGCTAATGAAGTCGATGACGATGTTAGTGGATGATTATCATCCCGGATTACGACGTTATGTAACCGGTTCATCACGTACCGCATTATACGATCGTTTAGTTTCTCAGGATGGTTTATATAGTGTATTGAATTCGATAAGCAAGCAGGGAACATATACTGACATCGGTGAGAAAGATTTACCGGAAGGTGAATCGAAATTCGGTCATGAATTCCCACCTGCGGATGTTGCCCGTCAGGCGACACAAAGCCCATACGCACCAGAATGGTACCAGCATGTAGTGGATGAAAAAGCATTGCCATATGAAGTAACCGCGTCATATAAAATGTGGGGTTCATTCATGGATAAGCCACTTATGCGTCGTTCATATTTAGGCAAGAATTATGGTTTGTATAGTGTGAATGCCAATACTGGTATTGTTCCCATCACAGCTGTATGGCGTCGGCAGGATAAGCAGGTTGCCACATCGCGTGAGTTAGGTACAATGTATATGCGCATGGGTGTTAATAAAACAAATTGGGTGAGTGACGCACCGGGGTGGATGGCAACCTATGGTAATCAGGCAGTTTTGCAGAAAGGCAATAAAATGGTGGTAGTCACCAGTCCATGGTCCTGGCTGGACCCTAATAAAAAAATAACCAGCATTCAGAGTAGCATTGCTTTTCATAATTATGAAAAACCTGCGCCAACCTGGGAAATATATGTTGCTGATCAGAAAATTACTGCACTGCCAGCAAAAGCGAAAGTATTGCAGCCAATTACCATTAAAGATGGCGTGACATTTATCGGGATCGTC
>CAZNLA010000602.1:0-3092 GCA_964573385.1 uncultured bacterium | reverse complement strand
ACAGGCTCAGTGACCGGTCGCTGAGCCTGTCGAAGCGACCATTTTTAAGTAAATTCTTTAAAAGCGAAAGTCCTGTATTAATGAGATATTGCATCGGTTATAAGGACAACAAAAATGAAGCAAGGTATCAATTCAATAATGTATAATTCGAGGGATATGCTTAATATTTTTGCCATTAAAATAATTTCATGTATGATGTTGTTACTTTTAATTGTTTCAGTATCTGATGCCGTGATTTACATACCTACATCATCAGTTTATTGGGAACCATACTCTGTTCAGGTTAATTCGCGCTTATATCATCTTGACCATGAACGTCATGACGCGAACACGAATGAAATAGATAATGAAGATGAGGAAGATAATAAAGATTATGCTTATGATGACGCAAATACAATGGATAGTATCCCCATAGTAGCTAAAGGGAATATTACTATTACGACTGCAGGTAAATTTTTCGATGCGGCGGAGTTTGCAGGCAAAGGAGCACTGGTATTAAATGGATTAACAATGTCAAAACAGCGTACCATCGAATTTTGGGTATATTTATCTGAATATCCGGAAAAATCAGCGTTCCTATTACATCAACCCGGTGGTTCATTTGATATTTTAACAAACAAAAACGGCGAACTGACTCTGGTGTGGGATAAAAAAGAGTTTTCAGCAGTAAGTAATATCCCTTTAAAACAATGGACACATGTGGCATTTAATTGGAATTGGAGATTTACTGATAATGCAGAAAGCGCGAGATTATATATTAATGGAAAAATAGTAAATGAATATAAGAAGTTGGAAACAGACAAAGCGTCATATTGTACTTCATTAATGATTGGCAATAATGATGCTCTTGATAATGGTATCACAGGAAAAATTGATGAGGTTCGTCATTCAAATACTGCAGTTTCTTATTATCAATATAATATCAACTGGGTTCGTCCCGGACAATCGATTCAACAATCCACACAACCTTATTTTCGTGATTCAGCAGATCTTTTATTACATATTCCTTTTGATAATACCTTTAACCCATCAGTAGACGGAAAAACAATAAGCGTTGCGGAAACTGAATTAACAAAAAGAATAGGAAAAGACGCGGTACCGGAGATGTTTGGATTTCAAAATGGTGTATTGGGAAATGCTTTACGTTTTGGTGTAAAAGGCGCAAAACTTACATACTCAGGTAATGAATTTATATCTTCGTCTTCAGGTACTATTGCATTCTGGGTCCGGCCAATGGGGTGGGATAATTTTCAGAGTATGGATTTCCGACGAAATTATAATGATATCACCAGAATTCCGCTATTTAAGATATATGGTGAATTATCTGATATAGCAAAACCACGTCATCCAATGCGCGGTAATGACCCCTCACTTTTAGCGTTTAATTTATATTGCATGCCTGACAGCAACAGAACGTCTCAAGTAAAGTTTCATCCGGGTGAATGGTCACATATTACATTATGTTGGCAACAGGACAAATGGAAATATTACATAAATGGCATTCAGGTTTCTGCTGATGCCGCTTTTCAGGTAGCTACAAACGCTTGGTATGACCGTGACAAACAAATGGATGTTTTTGTTGGGTCTCAACCGAAGCAACTAATTTTTGATGGGCAATTTGGCAGAAACTCTATTACTGACGGGACATTGATAGATGATTTCAGAATATATCAACGACCATTAACAACATTTGAAATTGCAAATCTTATTGCTATCGCAGACCAGCGCAAAACACTGACAAAACTTCCCGCATTATCTGTATCTGTGTCCGGTAATGGTATTATTGGACGTGTAAAGGTAGAATCTACCCCATTAATGGCGGAATATAAAAATGTTGCAAAGTTTGAATCGACTGTTATTAATGAAAAAAATATATCAATTGGTACAACGTGCATACCTGCGTTAATTAATGAATCTACAAATTATGAGATAAAGACTGGTTCGTTTGATTTTGGTAAGTATAAAGTTATCACACGGGCATTGAATACTGATGGTAACGAAATTGCTAAAACAATAAATATCTTTGAACGGAATAAACCAAGATGGTGGCAGTCAAAAGCCGGAATATCAGAGAAAGTAATGCCTGGTTGGAAACCTGTGACTGTCAGTAAAAATGTGGTCAGCATTGTTGGACGTGATATAACATTTAACAGCAATGGTTTGCCAGAACAGATAATCTCTGTGAATGAGAAAATATTACGTTCACCTATTAAATTAGAGATAAAAAATAAAGATAAAGTTTTACAACTGAAGTCAGATACAAAAGCGATTGAAGTTATTAGCGCTTCCGATGTTCGTGTTGATACAAAAGGAATAATGGCAGGCGACGGCGTTTCAGTTACTGTTAATGCTTATACAGAATATGACGGTATGAGTTATTTTACAGTCACTATGAATACCACGGGAAATATCCCGGTCAATTTTGATAAAGTAACCTTAACAATACCATACAATTCAGAAAGCGCTGAATTGTTGCATTGGTGGTCAGGAAACCAGAATTTTCGTAATCCAAAAGTAATTGGTATAAAACGGGTTCAAAATACACCGGGTTTAATATTTTCTTCAAATAATCCTGCTGAAGTGTTGCGTGATGCGCGCCAACGTGGCAGCATGATACCATATATTATGCTTACAGGAATTAAACAGGGGATGGCCTGGTTCGCGGAAAATGATAAAGGATGGACATTGCAGAATGATATTCCCGCGGTACAGGTGATACGAAAAAATGACGGAGTAGATCTGGTTATAACTATCATATCTGAACCGATAACTCTTAATACGCCGCTTACTTTTCAATTTGGTCTGCATCCTATACCTGTAAAACCGCTTTCAGCAAGTTGGAGAACTGTTGCGGATGCCGGATATTGTGGGCCTATGATTATAGATTCTTTTTCAGGATGCAATCTCAAAGGAAGTGAAGGTACAACATTTAATTTATTACCTGAAAACGAAAATTGGAATCAGGTGCGCAAATTACTGGCCCCCGGAGATTCGCAATTATTGGGTCTTGTTAACAACAGGAATGAAAACTTTAAAAGACAGTTTAGTAGAGAACCAAATAACGAGGAAAAGTTTGTCGCTTCACTGTATTG
>CAZNLA010000601.1:0-3110 GCA_964573385.1 uncultured bacterium | reverse complement strand
CCAATTGTGATAATCCCACCGGGTCGCGCGATGGCGAATACCCACTACCACCACTGCCATCTGCCATTACTTTACCACTATTTATATTATTTGCAACCGGGGATAACCCGCCACCACTGTTTGCCTCACTACCGGCGGTTGACGCGTTATTGCCGGTCTGACCCGGGGATAATTTAGAGATACCCGAAGTCGCACCACCAACGGATGGTGCACTGGCGTAATCTGACCGATTCATGCTGTTTTGCTGATAATCTGGAAGGTTTTGCTCCGGACGATATAAATTTTGCGGCACAATAGGCACAGAAGGCGCGCTTTTTTGTTCTGTTGCCTGCTGTGCCGGTTGTTCTGCAGGTTGTTTTTGTTGTACCGGGGTTGATACTTCTTTTTGCTGTATTTGCTGTTGTTGTGAGTTCTGTGATACTGGCGTGACAGAATTAGTTGTATTATTGTTTGTGGCTAGTTTTTGTGCTATCTGCTGAGGAACTTCCTTAATCAATTGCATCGTCATCTTAATTGTTCGTCCGCTAATTGTGCCAAACCGCACCTGAGATAATAACAGCAATAAAATCAGGTGATAAAGTAACGATATGCCACCCCAAACCAGCCAACGATTTTTCATATATACCTTTAGACAATTATACATCAAAAAAGTGTAACAAAATTGATATTTATTTTTTTAGCTTATTTTCCGACGATATCCCCATCATATTTGCCATTTTTAACATTGCTAATCTGGCACTGCGTCCATCAGGATATCCCCATTGCGGCAATTTAATCGGGTTGCAAACCATGGACTGTGGATTACGGGCATCCGCACCCATAAACCAGAAACGGTCGGGTTTAAAAACAAGAGCATCTTCATAAACCATCCGCCATTGGTCATCCAATGAATCTGATATATCATTCCAATTAGCGCCGAATGTCATCACCCCGCGGGTAAGAAAATTAACTTCATACCCCAATTCCTGCGGTTGCACTATGCAAAAATCCATGCTGGATAATCGATTTATACGACGGTCATAAATGCTGTCATATGTAACCACACCCCATGTTGGCGATGTACCGCGCAACCTTGGCAGGTTAACATTACGCACCATCACCCCGTCGCATGATCCAACCTCGATAATGGTGGTTAACGGACCGGTAAAACCTTTCGTCCGTACTACATTTTCAATACGTGCCAACATTACAGAACGCCGGTCGGTGGAAAAATCGCGCCAATCCAAAAACGGATAACTTCGCGGTTCCAATGCGATTTTTTTTATGGCTTCATAGTCCGGTCGGTTTTCCGCCTGTGCCCATTCGTTATAAATTGGTACACGATGTGGCGAGTCGCGATCGCAAAACTCTAATTCCGCAATTAAACCATCCGCCAAATCTCCAAATAATTCTATAATTTCTGCAAAAAGCAACTCGATACGTTCCGCAATCCCCGGTTGGTCCGGATCATACATGCCGCATTCACCCCAATACGCATCCGCATTTGCCGGTTGTATACCAAATTTCGCGGCGTTATACTGGGTACCAACCACCAGCAACCATACCTTTATTCCGCGTTTGCGCGCTTCCTGCAAGGCATAATAAATCACCTTATTATCACTGGAAATCCCGGTTGAGTTTGTATCCTGGTCTAGCCATTCATAACGCGAACGATAACCTGTGGTGAGCCATTTTACGCACAGTACCAGCGAATTCATGCCACCAGCACCCATATCATCCAGTAATACGTCCCAATCTGCCGTTGTGTAGGTATCAACTGACCCACCACCCGGCGCAGTATATTCCCAAAAACCGAATTCCAGCATAATTATTACCTCGTTTTATTTAATAACTATCCCAAAGCATCGCGCGAAATGAACCGCCTGGGTGAAATCCATGATAGCGCCTTTAACGTCACATTCCTGTAACTGCACACCGGCAAGGTTGGCATTTCGCAGGTCTGTACCAATAAGTATCGCATTGGTAAGACGCGCATTGGTTAAATCAGAATTGCGCAAATCCGCTTCCTGCAGATTACACCCCGCCATATTCGTTTCCACCAGTTTCATATCCTGCAATTTATGTTTTCGCAGGTCCTGCCCTATTAATATCGAATATGACCAATCTCCGCCTTCGATATCCATGCATTGTAAATTGGCATCACTTAGATTCACCCCTAACATTTGGCATTGATGCAAGGTGGTTCCAAAAAAATTGGCTGATGAAAATATGCTATTGGCAAATGATGTCATGCGGTGAGTAGAACCATTTAACTGAGCACCGGTGAAGTCACAGTTGTCGAACCGGCAGTGTTTTGTCATAACATCCGATAAATTTGCGTAACGAAAACGGCAACGAATAAACCGGCATTGGGTAAAATCCATGCCGGTGAAATCCCGGTCGGTAAAATCTTCATCTTCATGGGTGGTTTGTATCCATTCTTCTTGGTTAGTCACAGTTTGTTTTTCTCCAACCCTTATAAGACTTGTCTATTTAATTTACTTATGACATCCTCTTCCAAATATTTCGCCTTTATCAGGATATCCTGTATACATTTTGACTTCTCATTCATATAACCATTTATATCATGTGGGTTATTAATGGCGGCTTTTATCTTTACCTCGCCATATATTTTTGCGGCTTCCTTATTATTGCGCAAATAATCTCTGAAACAAAGTTGTGATATCAATTGTGGATTGTTCTTATCACAAAGATACAAATAATGTAACGGCCATGAAGTCGTAATTCCATCCCATAGCACCGCGTCATTTATCCGCTTAAAGGCTTCACGACCAGTGATACCCAGGTCACCCTGATGGATATAGCCGATAACAGCCAAATTGCTAATCACCTCATCAATTATATCACGGTTATTTATTATGACATTAATATCCAGAATTGGTTTTGCTGCTAATCCCGGCACAGATGTGCTGCCGACATGTTCAATGGCAATTACCAGATTTCCTGAATGCCGTATCAAAACATTCTGTATCTCTGTAAATTGTCCCTTCCATTTTTCGTCATATGGTACAACCTGAATCAAACGTTTCTGCATATTTTTACCTTAATGTAATTGTTAAGTCGAGTAGAGAGCTCCATACTTTTGTTGCACCGATGGCTCTGATTACCGG
>CAZNLA010000600.1:0-3117 GCA_964573385.1 uncultured bacterium | reverse complement strand
AAGGTGCACAGTTTGAAGATGTATGGACTGACCCGCGCACAAAAATTACCTGGGTTTATGCCAGTTTGTCGGAAAAACGTGGTGATGCTGAAGTTAAGGTGATTCGCCGTTACCGGATGGATAAACCGGAAGTGAGTGAATTAGTTTGGGATAAAATGGGAGTCCACATGTTTATGCTGGCCGGCGATGGCAAGGCAGCATCGGGTGGTGGTGATGGTGGCAATTCACCACAGGGCATGTTTACCCTTCCCAATGGCACTTTTTCGCAGATGGCGGGTGGGTGTTGGCCATCAATGTCCCCGGGCAACAGTCATCGTATGTGGGTATTCACCGGCAACCATCGCAGTGTGCATATGTGTGTGCCAAACCGCGAAGGCAAGGCATACAACTATAACTGCACATTTGAAAGTTTTCCGGATTTGAAAGGTAACCATGAGTTGTATCACCCGCGTTGGAGCAATAATATTAACTTTATAACCCTTACTGGCCCGTATGTATATTCTGATTGGAAATGGTCGTCTGATGTGAAAATATCGCCGGAAGGGGCAACAAAAGTTGAAGTATATTTGGGGCAATTTTCTCCGGATTTTGCAAAGATTGATAAATGGGTAAGGATTTCCAATAATGACCGCGGCGATTACTGGCCAAGTGCGTGGATAGAACCAGACCCTAAAACCGCGGAAGTGATAGAACCGGAAGAAACGGATGTTCCTATTGCGGTGCCGGCACAACCGGATACTTCTGAATTAGTATACCAGTATGGTTATGGCAATACGACAGCACAGGTAATTGACCCGAAGACCGGCGCAATTCGCCAATGCAACGGGATACTGCGCGATATGGCGCGGTTTACCCGTTATCAGGTGATGGATTTGACCGCAGGCGCGTTAGTTCCGGTGGATGCCGATGTACCATTAACAACCGGATGCAAGGCAAGTAATCAATTAGGCATTGAATTAACCATCAGTCCTGCCAGTGTGACATTACCGTATGATGCCGTGGTTGTCGCCAGTGCGGATGATGCGGTTAATGGTAACTTCTTTTTACTGCAACGGGGTGAATGGTTGGTGTTGCGGTTAAAAACAACCGAACCAACGGTTGATATGCCTTTATGTAAATTAACCTTAAATCAGCCGAATCACATAGTAATCAGTTACGCGCCGGATAAATTGACCTGCTACTTAAATGGCAAACGGGTGTTATTGCGCAATGTATTGCATGGAGATTTTAGTAAATGGGGTAATCAGCACCTTATAGCCGGGGATGCCTGGACACGGCAACATAACTGGCCGGGATTAATGGACGGATTCGCCATATATAGCCGGGTTATAAATATGCAGGAAGCGCTGGCGCGATATAATTATCGTCTGGAGAAGATAGCGGGGAGAACAGCAGTAAAACCGGTGGTTGTTGATGCCAAATTAAGTTACCGCACCGCGGCAGCAGACCCGAAAGGTATTGCGCCATATCGCCGTTGTTTGTCAGTCAATAGATACACCGTTGTAAAGGTAATTAGCGGGGAGTTAAAAGACGCGGTTATTGATGTCGCGCAATGGTCAGTGCTGGATGCAAAGGTTGTCGGGACGTATGAAAAACTGATTAAAGACCAGATATATAGATTAACGATAGAGAAGTGGGAAGACCACCCGGAACAGGAATCCGAACGGATGATGACCGCGGAGATTGAGGGTGATGAGCCATCATTATTTTTTGATGTGACACCCCTTGAAATACCGATGGTTGTACCGCGAAAAGCAGGCAATGCGGTATGGACAGGTGGTGATGGCAATTGGGAAACCGCCGCTAATTGGACCAATGCAATAATTCCGGATAAGGGTGACAGCGTGTTGCTGGATAATGTAACAGCAGGAAAGCGAACCGTGACCAGCAGTCAACCGATAATTATGCGGGAACTTGATGTAAACCAGACACAAACCGGCGCGGTTAACAAATTGCAACCGGGTAATGCTATAACAATAACCGGTAATCCAAAACCGTTTGCAATTAATTCAACAGAATTAACTGGCGTATCGTTGGATTTAAATGGCCAGTCTTTACTGGTTGAAAATGATACTTTAAGCGATGTTAAGCTATCCGGTAATATACGAATGGCTGGCAACGGTACCGTTACCGCGATAACAGTTGTTGAAGGTGGGTATGGTTATACCAAGGCGCCGATAGTTACGCTTACCGGTGGCGGTGGCAAAGGTGCTGTTGCGGAAGCATTAATGTGTGTCAGCGAATTGGCAATTACCAAAGTAGGGACCGGGTATACCAGTAATCCGGCGGTGATAATATCCGCTCCGGATATTTCCGGTGGACGCACTGCGGTGGCATCGGCATATATTAATAAAAACAACGGTACTATTGACAGGATAATCATAAATAATCCCGGCAGTGGTTATACCCGCGCGCCAAAGGTTGTATTTACCGGTGGTGGTGGAGTAGGCGCCGAGGTTGAGGCAACCCTGAGTATAGCAGGTTTCTTCATCAGCGATGGTGGCAGTGGGTATAAATCTATGCCGGATGTTCTATTGGCAGGTGGCGGTGGTGAAGGCGCGATTGTTCAGGCAACTTCGCAGGTTTCCACCTTCCGTTACACCGGTCGCGATGGTATGTTGGTAT
This sequence comes from uncultured bacterium, assembly GCA_964573385.1. Taxonomy (GTDB): domain Bacteria; phylum Armatimonadota; class Hebobacteria; order CAIYQO01; family CAIYQO01; genus JBAXQQ01. The sequence continues at coordinate 492 of CAZNLA010000600.1, read as the reverse complement.
TTAATAATACCGGCATTATTGATCAGGATGGATCTTCGATATTTTTTGATTGTCGGATAGCCGTAATTGGGTACGCAGAAACTTTACCAATACCGGTACCTGGACCATGAAAAACGGTGCTTCTGTGCAATGGATATCATCCACCGGGCAGGAATCATGGTATGGTCGCGATAACTCAAATACTGGCATTATGCAACTGTTTTCCGGTTCGCGACTTGGCCTGCAAACATTAAATAATACCGGTTTGCTGGAACTTGGCGCGAATGTGCTGTTGGGGCAATCAACATTTTACAATAGCGAAAACTCTATTTCAAATACCGGCAAAGGGATAATTAAGGTTATTGGTGGCAAGGCGACATTTGGCTGTATCGGGTCTAGTAATGGCAAACGACTGGTGAATAATGGTGATGCCACCGGAGATACAAAGGCAAGCTTATTAATAGGTGACGGGACAGATAACGCGAATTTTACCGTAACCGGTGGTAATTGTTA
>CAZNLA010000599.1:0-3144 GCA_964573385.1 uncultured bacterium | reverse complement strand
GAGATTTCTGAATGTGACTGGAGTTCAGACGTGTGCTCTTCCGATCTGGATCAACAGATAATAAGTTTTATGCAATTAATCCTGATGGCACGCAAAAATGGTCTTTCACCACTGCCGGTGTCATACTTTCCAGTGCTGCCATTGGTACAGATGGTACTGTTTATTTTGGGTCATCCGATAATAAGTTTTATGCGTTTGATAAAGATGGCAAACAAAAATGGGTATTCAACACCGGTGATGCTGTAGATTCCAGTCCGGCAATCGCTGCTGATGGTACCATTTATGTTGGCTCTCGCGACGATAAGTTTTATGCGATAAATCCTGATGGATCACAGAAATGGTTATTTACCACAGGAAAAGATGTTGTGGGGGGACCCGCAATTGCTAAGGACGGTACAATCTATTTTGGTTCACAAGATAATAATGTATACGCTGTTAACCCTGATGGTAGTCAAAAATGGACCTATAAAACTGGCAACATGATTAGAGCAACCCCTTCAATCGCGGCAGATGGCACTATTTATATAGGGTCGGGCGATTCAAATCTATATGCGCTTAATCCCGATGGGACAAGAAAATGGATTTTCCCTACCACCGTTTATGATGTTACATCATCAGCGGTTATTGGCAAAGATGGCACATTATACTTTACTGCCGGCAATAGTACTTTCTACGCCCTTAGTGATGGTGGTAATACCACCCCCAATATTACCGTTACCGCGCCAAACGGTGGCGAACAGTGGCAAAAGGGGACAGCACAGAATATTACCTGGACATCAACCGGTGTCACCGGTAATGTCAAAATAGAGTTATTAAAGACCGGCAAAGTAATAAGCACTATTGCCGCCAGTGCGACTAATTCTGGCACATACAGTTGGAATATTCCGGCGACGCAAGCGGTGGGAACTGATTACCGTGTGAAGATATCATCAGTTGCAGTTGCCACATTGACTGGGCAAAGTGCTGCTAACTTTGCTATTACTGCTGGTACTGTTAAAGGTAATCACCCCTGGCCGATGAAAGGGCACGATCTTCAGCATACTGGACGTAGTCCGTATAATGGTCCAAATACGCCAACTCTAAAATGGACTTATCTAACTGGTTATGTTTATAATTTCAAATCATGTCCAGCTATAGCCGCTGATGGTACTATATATATAGGATCAGATGATAAAAATCTATACGCATTAAATAAAGATGGTACTCTCAAATGGTCTTTTCCAACTGGAGATAAGGTAGATTCCAGTCCAGCTATTGCTGCTGATGGCACCATATATGTCGGATCCTGGGATAAAAAGCTTTATGCTGTTAATCCTGATGGTACACAAAAATGGTCATTTACCACCGCTGGGGGGGTAGAATCATGCCCGGCAATTGGCACAGACGGTACCATTTATGTTGGGTCTTGGGATGGAAAGTTTTATGCTATTAATCCAGATGGTACAAAAAAATGGATTTTTACCGCTGGTGCTGCAGTTATTTGTAGTCCAGCTATCGCTACTGATGGTACAATTTATGTTGGGTCTATTGATGATAATCTTTATGCAATCAATCCTGATGGAACAAAAAAATGGGCTTTCACTACTACTGGTTATGTAAATTCCAGTCCGGCTATTGCTTCTGATGGTACTATTTATGTTGGTTGTAATGATTGGTATCTTTATGCTATAGATCCTAGTGGAACTAAGAAATGGACTTTTAAAGCTGATGATGATATTTGGGCCAGTCCTTCTATAGCGATAGACGGCACAATATATGTAAATGCTATTGATGGAAATCTTTATGCACTTAAACCAGATGGAACAAAAAAATGGGTTTATAAAGGTGTATTGATTTCAACCCCTGCAATCGCTGCTGATGGTACTATTTATGTCGGTTCAGATAATAAAGATTTAGATGCTATTAATCCTGATGGAACTAAAAAATGGTCATTTACAACAGGTGGTTTTTTGTCGTATTCCAGTCCGTCAATAGCAGTAGATGGTACCATTTATATAGGGTGTTATGATAAGAAAATCTATGCCATCGGCACCGGCGGCACTCAAACCACATCTATAACCGTAACTTCTCCCATTGGCGGCGAACAGTGGCAGGTGGGGACAGCGAAAAATATTACCTGGACATCAACCGGTGTCACCGGTAATGTAAAAATTGAATTATACAAAACCGGCAAAGTTATCAGCACCATTGCCAACAGTGTGGCTAATTCCGGCACATACAGTTGGAATATCCCCGCGACTCAGGCGGTGGGAACTGATTACCGTGTGAAGATATCATCGGTTGCCGTTGCTACATTGTCCGGGCAAAGCGCGACGGATTTTGCTATTACTGCCGGTGGCACGCAAACTCCGACGATTACCGTTACCGCGCCAAATGGTGGCGAACAGTGGCAACGTGGAATCGCCCATACTATCACCTGGACATCCACCGGCATCACCGGAAATGTGAAAATAGATTTATTAAAAGCCGGAACACAGGATAGCGTAATTGCTGCCAGTGTTGCCAACAACGGTACATACAGTTGGACCATTCCGGCAACACAGGTAGTCGCAACCGACTATCGCGTTAAGGTTTCATCAGTTGCTACTGCCACTGTTAGCGACAGCTGTAATGCCGATTTTGCAATTAGCGCCACAACAACGACCATTGGGGTGCCGGTACAATTGTCACCGGCAAACAACGCTATTAATGTGAATAAACCTGTAACCATCGCCTGGCAAGCGGTGAATACCGCGGTTAGTTATGAATATGAACTTTATGGACCTGCAAGCGCGACAGTTGCTATTGAGACGAACACAGTAACTACCACCTCAGCGACTATTCAATATAACCTTGTCGTCGGTACAAAATACAGTTGGCGGGTACGGGCGATTAACGCCAGTGATGTCCACAGCGCGTATTCATCATTATGGTCATTCACCGTTGCTAACCAGACTACAACGCAACTTGATGCGCCGACACTGATTGCCCCGGCGGATGCTGCCATTGATGTGTCAATTAACACCGTCTTCAGTTGGTCCACTGTTGCAAACGCGAAGGCGTATGATGTTGACGTAGCAACAACATTTGATTTCTCGAAAAAAGTAACACTATCAACCACCAATACCACCCTGACCGCAGTACTTGCAAATAACACCGTTTACT
>CAZNLA010000598.1:0-3156 GCA_964573385.1 uncultured bacterium | reverse complement strand
CAAATCCGCTTTACTGATGCACGTACTTTCATGCTCTTCCCCCAGAATAGCCTATTAGGCAATAATGTTGCGCACTTTTACGCATTATTTATATCTATATACGATTCGCCCACGGGTTAAATCGTATGGTGATAACTCTATCTTCACCTTGTCACCCGGCAATATACGAATGAAATTCATCCGAATTTTACCTGATACAGTAGCCAGCACTAAGTGCGGCTTGCCTTCAGGTGATTTTGGCAAAGAGTCAATCCTCACCCGAAAAGACGCATTGGGTAATGCTTCTTCTACTACACCTTCGACTTCTATCGCCGCTTCTTTCGCCATTAGTACCTGCCTAAATTAATTTTGTTAATATGTCCGGTTCACCCGATGTGACCGCTACTGTGTGTTCAAAGTGAACTGATAACTTTCCATCACGTGTTACCGTAGTCCAGTTATCTTTCAATATTCTTATTTCATAAGTACCGGCATTCACCATTGGCTCAATCGCCAGGGTCATGCCACTTTTTAATACCGCATCCGCACTGGTTACCCAGTAATTGGGAATCTGCGGTTCTTCATGTAATGCTTTTCCAACACCGTGTCCGCACATATCTTTTACTACCGTATATCCCCTGCTATTAGCAAGTTTTTCAACAGCACTGCCGATATCGCGTACCCGTCTTCCCTGTCTTGCTGCATCTATCCCGGCATTAAGAGCATCTACACCAGCCTGCAATAAAGCCTGCTTTTCCGCAGATATCTCCCCGACTCCAAATGTCCATGCTGAATCAGCATAATAACCTTCCAGAATCGCGCCAAGATCAATACTCACCAGGTCACCATCCATGATAACCTTGCCTCCCGGTATTCCGTGTACTACCTCTTCATTTATCGATATACAGGCAGTTGCCGGATATCCGTGATAATTAAGGAATGCCGGGATTGCTCCCATTCCTCTGATTACAGATTCTGCAATCTTATCCAATTCACCGGTTGTTATCCCGGGTTTTAAAGCATCCTGCAGAGTTCGCAACGCTACAGCAACAATTTTACCGGAACGACGCATAATTTCAATCTGTTCTGCGTTTTTCACTGGTATCATCGGCTTCTGTGGCCTTGCTACCCGCATCGTTACTCCCCGGTCAGCGCAGCGCGGATTTTTTCAGCAACTGCAGGCACCCCAATGGTACCATCAACGGTGACTAACTTACCACTTGATTTATAAAAATCAATTAATGGCTGCGTCTGGTCTTTAAATGCGATTAAACGGGTTGTTATAGCGTCTATCTGATCATCTTTACGCTGAATCAACTCAGTACCACAATTATCGCAAATACCATCAACTTTAGGCTTCATGGTGTCTACATGAAAAACAGAATTACATTTCGGGCAAACACGACGGCCGGTGAGTCTGCGAATTAACTCTTCATCACCTACTTCAATATTCACAACCGCATCCAGATTATGGTTAATACGGCTTAGCATATTGGCCAGTGCTTCTGCCTGTGCTACTGTTCTGGGGAAACCGTCCAGGATATACCCTTTATCAAGGGTTTTCAGTTTTTCTTCCATCATATCAATGATTAACTGATCCGGAACTAATTTTCCACTTTCCATGTAGCTTTTTGCTTCGTTGCCCAAAGCGGATCCGGCGCGGACTTCTGCCCGCAGAATGTCACCGGTTGAAATATGGGTTAATCCCCAATTTTCATTCAGGTAAGCAGCCTGAGTACCTTTTCCTGCTCCCGGAGCACCTAACAATATAAAATGTAATTTATCTGTATTCGCCATTTATCTTCCTTACTTACTTAATAAAGCCTTCATAGTGACGCATCACTAAGTGAGCTTCCATTTGTTTCATAGTATCAAGAGCAACGCCTACTACGATGAGCAGTGATGTACCACCCATTAACGGGGCTAACATCGCGGTTGCCGGGTCAGTTCCCCTACCGCCAACAATAAATGGTATAACATATGGCAGAATCGCAACAAGACCCAGGAACATTGCGCCAACAAAAGTAATTCTGGTCAGCACTTTGTCAATATATCTTTCTGTCTCACGTCCTGGTCTGATTCCCAGAATAAATGAGCCATTCTTTTTTAAATTATCCGCAATATCAGCTACATTATAAACAACTGCAGTATAAAAATATGTAAAGAATACAACTAACAGGAAATAAATCAAACAACCATACCAGCTTTGACCCGGTGAAAGGTTCAACATAAACTGGATAAGGCCGGATGGATTAGTATTTTGGCTATTCTGTAATAACATCTGTGCAATTGACGCTGGCAATGTAACCACTGAAATCGCAAAGATGATTGGGATAACGCCTGCTGTAACAACTTTTAATGGCAGATAACTATTACCACCGCCCACAGCGCGAACGCCAACAACTTTACGTGCATGTTGAATTGGTATTTGTCTAACTGCCTGATGAACGAAAGTAATAAATACGATGATCGCCAGAAAAACCGCCAACAATAATGCTACTTTTAAAATAGCAAACAGTGTATTATTATCAGAGTTATCAATTGCTGAATTGAATACTGAATAGATAGTAGGAACTAATCTAATCATAATTCCAGCGAAAATGATTAATGAGATACCATTTCCAATACCTTTGTCTGTTAGCTGTTCGCCAACCCACATAAGGAATGATGTACCGGCAACCATAACAATCATTAATGGGATAATCGTGAAATTGCCAAGAGCCTGGGTTTCCAGAACACCTGACTTCAACATATACCAGCCAAGACCACCAGCCTGCAGGAATGCCAGGATTACAGTGCCCCATCTTGTATACATTGATATCTTCTTGCGGCCATCTTCTCCCTCTTTCTGCATCTTTTGTATCTGTGGAATCGCAATTCCTAAAAGCTGCATTAAAATCGAGGAGTTGATATATGGTACGATACCTAAAGCAAGTATAGACAGACGCTTAAAGGCGCCTCCGGACATCATATCAATGAAACTCCAGATAGAACCGCTGTTAAATAACTGAGAAATCTTCTCAGGATTAACAAACGGTGCGGGTATATGAAGCCCTATAACAAATAGCGCAAACATACCGGCGACGAAAAATATCCGTTTTTTTAATTCCGGTACTTTAAATACGTCGGCTAAGCGAGCTAATGATTCTTGCCAATGGATATCTTGTGATGCCACGT
>CAZNLA010000597.1:0-3189 GCA_964573385.1 uncultured bacterium | reverse complement strand
ATATCCTGAAAATCATTGATTTTTAGGATCTATGGGATTACTGTGAATTGTTTTTATTTTTTTTTAATTTAACTGTAGTAAATCCATATCATATATAATAACTTCACTTTTACTTTATTACCATGATTATTGTCAATATAAAATGAAACAATTTATGGCAATTTTAACAATTACGATTTTATTATCACAATATTATTTCAATATCATCAAATCACACCCAACCACCTACTCCCTTCAAACCCCAATCCAATTCTCATATTGACGTTCTACTTTCTTCGGGGTAATCTTTGTGTGTGGAAAATGAATTGGATTTGCGGATTCGGCGCATTTATTTATTTATTGCAATATCGTTTGTGTTTATGCTGTGCTGGCAGGCGCAATGGCATTTGTGGCGTGCCGGTTTTTTGGCGGATTTGCCTACTAATCGTCGGGATATGCGGACGGAGCAGAATATTCCGCGGGGTACGATATATGATTGTAATGGTAACAAACTGGCGTGGACAGAAGGACGAAAGCGGAAATACATTAACCCGTTTTCAATGTCGGGTATCATCGGATATGTTAACCCAAAATATGGACGTGCCGGTGTAGAAAAAGCGTTAAACAGCGAACTTGCCGGGATGATTAAAGGATTTGACAGTGCCGAGATTGCCCGCATTATAAATGGCGAAAAACGGGCCGGAAAAGATATTACCCTGACAATTGATATGACATTACAGAATGCCGCGTATTCCGCACTGGATAACCGGCGTGGTGCGGTGGCGGTGATAGAACCTGTTAGCGGACGGGTGTTGGCACTTGCCACCAGTCCTACATTTGACATTAATGACCCCAGCAAAAAGGGTGATGACGGCAGTATGACAAATCGCGCCATTGCCGGCCTTTACCCACCGGGCAGCACCATGAAGGTATTAACGGCGGCAACAGCATTACAGGACGACCCGATGTCCGCGGATACCACCTATACCTGCACCGGCAACACCATTTACCATAAAATAAAAATAACTGATTACCATGGCGAAAACCACGGCACCATTGCCATGCAACAGGCACTGACCCACAGTTGCAATTATTATTTTGCCCGGACCACGTTAAACCTTGGTTTTGATAAATTGGCCGCAAGCACAGAAAAGTTCGGGTTCAACCGCGGCTGGATGAGTGATTTTCCATTAACAGTTAAAAAAAGCCGGTTGATAAATGAAAACAGATTTATCCCGGAAGGTGAATTGGCGCAAATAGGATTTGGGCAGGGAACAGTTACCGTGACCCCGTTGCAAATGGCAATGGTGGCAGCAACAGTAGCAAATGACGGCGTGCTGATGTTGCCATACCTTATTGATAAAATACAACAACCGGATAAACCGGCGGAGATATTTCAGCCAGAAATACTTGATAACCCCATGGATATGGATAACGCGCAAAAGTTAGCGGAGATGATGCGTAATGTGGTGACATCCGGCACTGGCACCCGCGCCAACCTGCGCAATGTGCGTATATCCGGAAAAACCGGCACCGCGCAACAGGTAGGCGGTGATGACCATGCGTGGTTTATTGGATTTGCCGAGAAAGAAAGCGCGGGAACAACATCCCGTATCGCCTTTGCCGTGGTGATAGAACGCGGCGGAACCGGGGGCAAAATAGCCGCCCCGGTAGCCGCAAAGGTGGCAGAAGCATGGGCAGAAAAATGATACTGTATTCTATTATTCCATTAGCAACCCAATCCGTAAAAAAAGTCAGGATTTAAGACTGAACTTGTATAATGGTCACTGAGCTTGTCGAAGTGACCACGTCTGAAAACTGTAAACCGAAAACTTGTCCAATTTATTTGGATTATGCCATAAAATCTACTTGCTGAATTAACCCGGCACTGCCGTCCTGACGGATAAACGCACCTAATTTTGTGACTTCACCCAACACCTCACCATTGCTGGCATTGTGTTGGAACGCGGTATTTATGCTACCGGTATATAACGCGCCAATATTGTATTCCAGCAATGATTTCAACTGGTCCTGCTGGTTGGCATCTTTTGTCCAGATGGCTAATTTGGCGAAAACTTTGTCATTTTCATCTATCCAACCATTTTTGTCGTCATCATATTGTGATAATTCCTGCATTCCGTTGCCGGTGGCAGGACCAAATAATTCTTTTCCATTGTCTACCTTACCATTACCATTTTTATCCAGAAAAAGTATGCCACTTCCATCCTGCACTATCGGCACATTTTCCATTTTTCCATCAGAATTAAGGTCAAATTTAAACCTTTCACCGGATATTTCCGCAACATTACCGTTAAAACTGATTATCAACGGGTCTATCCGGGCATCACCATCCAATATGCGCAAATCATTTGTAACGGTTGTCGACGAATCCATTGAAACCGCCATATTGAACTTTATCTCTTTCCCATCGGTGGTTTTAATGGTTCCGGTTGCCTGAAATTGTTGCGACTGCACAGTGGTGACAGATTGCTGTAAATGATAATCCAATCCCCAACCTTCTTTTTGTGGTGCTGGTTGTTGCTGGTTATTAACGATAGTCTGAGAATTCTGTAATACAGGGGTATCTGACTGTCGCTGATTGAGTGAGGGTACTTTTATTTTAATGCCAAACATTCTTTCCAGCAGGTCAATTAACATGAGCAATTTGGAATCAAGAGCTAATTCACCAGAACTGGTATTATCCGATTTTTGTATTTCGGCACTTTTACTGCGGGAGTAGTCTGAAAAATCGACAGAATCATTTCGCTCAGGTGGGTCGACCCAAACCTTCAGAGATTCTTTGCTCTCTTTTTCTTCTGTACGGGTATATTTCCCGTTGATGTTAATGGCAGCGCTATCAATTTTCATGGCGCTTCCTCCTTGACGGTGAAAAGGATATTATTTCACCATTTCAATTATCGGCATAACAGCATGAAACTTTAGTAGGACTGTAATAATAATTTAGATTTTATAAACAGAGGCAATTGCAAAACCTTTTTTTCTAATTATAGATTGCAATTCCCCCCAAAAAAACAATCCTCAACCCACTTCTGAAGGAGTGGTGCTTTATACACATCTTTAATAATAGTACTATTTTCAATAAAAATGAAAGCAATTGGTAGGGGAATTGCATAATATTCTACATATCTGATTCAGATTGTTTATTTACGTTCATTAATTCCTAAAACAGTTAATTCCATAGCCCACGGC
>CAZNLA010000596.1:0-3192 GCA_964573385.1 uncultured bacterium | reverse complement strand
AGATGCCTGCGGTCCAATACACTGGGACCGCAGGCTTCCAGCCTGCTCCCCGGTATTGTGTTAATGGAACTGACAATAGAAGAGTTCTTTTACAACCACGAGAAACGTAAACCAGTAACTATATACTGAAAGTTCCACTAAAATTCCACCTGGGGGCAGGCAAGATGCCTGCGGTCCAATACACTGGGACCGCAGGCTTCCAGCCTGCTCCCCGGTAAGGTGCTAATGGAACTTATAGAAAACGACAACTTAACAGTTACGAAAAAAGTAAATTGAACACTGAACACTACAAACTACTTACTGTTAGTTCCATTAAAATTCCACCAGGGGGCAGGCAAGATGCCTGCGGTCCAATACACTACAATAAAAAATCCCTCTCCTTGCGGTGAGGGATTGGGGTGTTTATTATGGATTGTGCAAAGTTTTATCGCAGTTTTTTGTTTAGGATGTCGTTTACTATTTGGGCATTTGCCTTGCCTTTGGTGGCGCGCATAATTTGCCCTACCAGGAATCCCAATACTTTGTCTTCACCACCGGCATACTTCTGGGCGGCATCCGGGTTGGCGGCAAGTACAGTATCAACTGCAGATTCCAGTTCGCTGGTGTCGCTTATCTGTTCAAAACCGCGTTCTTTAACCACCTGTGCTGGTGATTTGCCGGTATCGAAGATTTCGTTAAATACCTGTTTTGCCTGGCTATTATTAATTTTACCGTTTTCCACCATTACAATTAATTCTGCCAGTGCCTGTGGGGTTATCGGGTTATCTGTCGGTGCTATATTAGCGTCATTTAAGCGACGTAACATTTCTCCCTGCATCCAGTTGGATACAGATTTTGGGGTTGCGCCGTTTTTAACAGCAATATCCAGAAAATCCGCGAATGCTTTTTCACCTGTGATTATGCCGGCATCATATGCGGATAAACCGTATTCAGTTATAAATCTGTTACGGCGTGCTGTTGGCAATTCCGGTAATGATGCTTTTAAATCCGCCAGATATTCCGGGGTGAATACTATCGGCGTCAGGTCGGGGTCGGGGAAATAGCGGTAATCGTGGCTGTCTTCTTTGCTACGCATCGCCACTGTTATCCCCCGCACTTCATCCCAAAGTCTTGTTTCCTGAGTTATCTTTTCGTTATTTTCATACGCTTCTATCTGGCGTTCTATTTCGTATTCAGTCGCTAACCGTACAGTGCGGAACGAATTCAGGTTTTTAATTTCAACGCGTTTCCGCAATTCACTGCTGCCTTTTGGACGCACACTGATATTCGCTTCAAAACGTATCTGTCCCAATTCCATTCGCGCTTCAGATACCCCAAGATATAGCAACAATTGTCGCATGGCGGACATATATGCTTCGGCTTCTTCAATACTGCGGATATCAGGGTTGGATACAATTTCCAATAATGGCACTGCCGCGCGGTTATAATCCACCAGGCTGTAATGGGCGGCTTTTTTGTCTTCCGGGTGCACTAATTTTCCGGCGTCTTCTTCCAGATGTATATCATAGATACCAACGCGTTTTACTTCGCCATTTACTTCAAATTCAAACCAGCCATCAACGCCAAATGGTGCGCGTTTCTGCGAAATCTGGTAATTTTTCGGCAGGTCGGGATAATAATAGTTTTTACGTTCGAATATTGCGGGGGACGATACCTGGCAATTACAGGCAAGCGCAACTTTCACCGCGTATTCCATCGCTGTTTTATTTAATACCGGCAATGCTCCCGGCAACCCCAGGCATATCGGACAGGTATGGGTATTGGGGTCGCCACCTGGTTGGGTAGAACATCCACAGAAAATCTTTGATGCCGTAGCTAATTCAGCATGAATCTCAAAGCCGATTACTGGTTCAAACTCGGTCATCTTCATCCCTCCACACGAATAACGTTGGCAATTTCTGCCACACATTCTTCGTTTTTCATCTCCAACAATGCTTCGTTAATTTGCGATTCCTTAGTCAGGTGGGTTATCCATACTACTTCGGCATAATTCTTATCAGACTCGCCTTCAAATTTTGGCTGGAATACTGACGTCAGGCTGACGCCGTATTTGCCCAGAATGCTGGCTAATTTACCAATGACTCCCGGTTTATCTTTCACCAGGGTGCGTATGTAATACCGGGTGACAACTTCGCTGATATCCTGAATAGGCAGATTTTGATGACAGGTGCATGGCACGCGTCCACTGGCATTATGCAGAATATTGCGGGCGCAGTCGATTACGTCGCCAACCACGGCACTGCCGGTTGGGCCACTGCCTGCGCCGCGACCATAAAACATTAAATCGCCTACTGGTTCACCCTGTACAAATACCGCGTTAAATACACCACTTACACTGGCCAGTGGGTGGCTTACCGGTACGAATGCCGGATGCACACGCAGGTCCAGGGCATCGCCGTTGCGGGCGCCAATGGCCAGCAATTTAATTTCATAACCCAACTGTTTGGCATATTTTATGTCGGCGGCGCTTATTTTTGTAATGCCTTCGTGGTATATTTGCGATACGTCAATATGCGACCCAAAGGCGATTGATGCAAGAATGGAGATTTTATACATCGTGTCAAAACCTTCAACATCCGCGGTGGGGTCTGCTTCTGCGTAACCCAATGCCTGGGCATCTTTTAAAACATCATTAAAATCGCGGCCTTCATTTGCCATGGCGGTAAGGATAAAATTGGTGGTGCCATTAACAATGCCCATTATGCGTAAAATATTGTCACCGGCCAAACTTTCTTTCATCGGACGGATTATTGGTATGCCGCCACCTACCGCGCCTTCAAACATCAGGTCCGCATTATTTTCTCTGGCAATCTCCAACAGTTCCGCGCCGTATTTGGCTATTAATTCTTTATTTGGGGTTACTACAGATTTGCCGCTTTTTAATGCCGCAGTCACAAATTCGCGCGCGGGCTTAATACCACCCATGGCCTCTATTATCACATGGATATCCGGGTCAGCAAATACCTCCGCGGCGTTGGATGTTCTTTTTTCTACGGCAGGCATATATTCGCGTTCGCGCACCCAGTCTAAATCAACAACACGGGCAACATTTACCTTTGCTCCCACTCGATGTGCAACCCAGGCGGCATTTTCTTCCAATAATTTTACAGCACCCATGCCTACAGTGCCGTAGCCAATTACTGCTACATTTATATCTCGCGCCATATCTATATATACCTCCACAAGTTAAAA
>CAZNLA010000595.1:0-3208 GCA_964573385.1 uncultured bacterium | reverse complement strand
GGGAGTGTATATGATTGAGAAGTTATCCAATAGGCGGCGCTTCCGGCGCGTTAGTCCGGTTACCAGAGCTATTGGCGCATCAATGGTATGGAACTCTCTACTTGACTACGAATTACGAATTTTAAACAAATCGATATCAAATGATATCAAACGATTTCTACTGATTGCAATCGACTTACACACTTAAACCCCAACAATAATTTTAATTCTTAATTTTAATTCCCAATTTGCAATTTCATTCCCCTTGACGTGTAATCTGCTATTATGTAGACTTACTGCACATAATCTACTGAATATGGGAAGCTGGTGTGAATCCGGCACTGCCCCGCAGCTGTGAATACAGATATTTACTGTAAAGTCAGAATACCAACCAGTAGAGATGCGAAGTAGCCTCGCGGGAGGGATACTGCGCGCCTTATATTAATTTATATATAACGGCTCCAGCCATCTGATACCCTTGGCTGGGGTCGTTTTTTGTTGGGGATTTTATAAAATGCCGATGACATTATTATTGGGTGGTGCCCGCAGTGGTAAAAGTACATATGCAGAGCAGTTGGCTGCGGATGGTTATCCGCGGGTAACATACCTTGCCACCGCGCAGGCATTTGACGATGAAATGGTGGCGCGCATTGCCAAACATCAGTCTGACCGACCGGATAACTGGCGCACCGTGGAGTGTCCCTTTAACCCCGGTGATGCTATCCGCGAAAATGCTGCTGACACAGATTGTTTCCTGCTGGATTGTATGACATTGTTCGTCAGTAATATTGTTCTCAGTGACGAAAATAGCGCTGATGAAAACGTAAAGTTTGCTGTTGATGATATTATTTTGGCATTTAATGAAACCGGTAAAGATTTAATAATAGTATCTAACGAGGTTGGGCTGGGTATAGTGCCGGAATATCCATTGGGTCGTGTTTATCGTGATTGCCTGGGCAGGGCTAATCAACGTCTTGCCGCGACGGCGGATAAAGTATTATTTCTTATAGCTGGTCTGGCTATTGATATAAAAGCATTGGCAATAAATAAAGATATCCTGAAGGAGGGTATGTAATGGCAAACTTACAGAAAACAATACAGCAGATTAAACCTGTTGACACCCGCGCAATGGCTGCGGCAGAGGCACGGCAGGGAACATTAACTAAACCACCGTTGGCCTTGGGTAAATTGGAATCGTTATCTATAAAGTTAGCCGGTATTACCGGCAAAGCTATACCGACATTTGCCAATAAGGTAATAGCGGTAATGGCTGGTGACCATGGAGTGGTTGCCGAGGGTGTAAGCGCTTTCCCTGCGGAAGTGACTCCACAAATGGTATTTAACTTTGTTGCGGGTGGCGCGGCTATTAATGTTTTAGGTCGGCATGTTGGGGCACGTGTTATAGTTACAGATGTCGGTGTGGCAACTGATTTTGCCGGTTCTGCCGGTATTCGTCATAAAAAAGTTCGCATGGGTACCGCAAATATGGCCGTTGGCGCGGCAATGACCCGCGAGGAAGCAATAAAAGCAATTGAAGTGGGTATAGAACTGGTGGAAGAAGAGATTAAAAACGGACTTGATATTATTGCTACCGGTGAAATGGGTATTGGTAATACCACCCCCAGTTCCGCAATTATCGCCGCGTTTACCGGGTTACCGGCAGTACAGGTTACCGGTAAAGGTACCGGCATTACTGACAGCGCGCTTACATTAAAATGCCAGATTATTGAGAAAGCATTAGCATTAAACAAACCCGATGCCAGTGACCCTATTGATGTCATGGCCAAAGTGGGTGGTCTGGAGATAGCCGCAATGACTGGCGTTATCCTGGCGGCTGCAGCAAATCGTATTCCTGTAGTAATGGACGGTTTTATATCCGGTGCTGCTGCCCTGACTGCTTATCGTTTGTCTGCTAATGTGCGTGATTATATTTTACCAAGCCATGTGTCTGTAGAAATTGGTCATAAAGTGGTATTTACCGAATTAGGTTTAAACCCATTATTTGATTTGGATATGCGCCTGGGTGAAGGCACCGGTGCGGCATTGGCGATGAGCATTATTGACGCGGCAGCGAAAATACTGGCTGAAATGGCGACATTTGAAAGTGCCGGTGTCAGCAGTGAAAAAGTGTAATTAAAATGACAATACCAACACCCGAACAGAACATATCATCCCGTGGAATAGTTGCTACTTTCTGGTTGCGCTTTGTTCTGGCGTTAACTTTTTTAACCCGTATACCAATACCGGTTAAAGGAGAGATCACTGCTGATTATATGCGCGCAAGTATGGCATGGTATCCACTGGTCGGGTTTGGTGTGGGGGCAATTGGTTATTGGTTATGGTGGGGAGCAAATATTGTTTTCCCACCATTATTATCCGCGGTTTTGGTTATAGTATTATTAGAAATATTCACCGGTGCGTTGCACATGGATGGTTTTATGGATACCTGTGATGGCATTGGCAGTGGTGCCCCCCGGGAACGGGCGTTGGAAATAATGAAGGATAGCCGTGTGGGAGCAATGGGGGTCTTTGGCGCAATAGCATTGATATTTATAAAAGTTGCCGCGTTGGCATCACTTACCGTGCAACAAGCAATAATTCCATTGTTTTTTGGCTGGATGACTGCCCGGGCGATACCTGTAATTAATGTCACATTTTTCCCGTATGCCCGCGTCACCGGCACTGGCGGCGCATTTGTTAAGGGGACATCGTTGGCTGTGTTTATCTGGGCAATTATCACTATTTTGGCAGTCGGAATATTATATAATCCTGTAATAACAATGCCATATATGCTGGTGATGATAGTGATAGTCCTGATTATTCAAACCGGGATATCTAAAAAATTAGGTGGGTTGACCGGCGATGTATACGGCATGGGGATAGAGTTAACCGAGGCGTTGGCATTAGTGGCAGGATGTGTATTGGTTAAATATTTTTAAAAGTTGTCAGATATTTTAACTGAAAACTGAAAACTTTTCTCTGTGTTACTCTGAGCCAAACTCTGTCCCCTCTATGGTTAAATATCTGAAAACTATACAATCCTATTAATCATGGTTCAGAAATAAAATTTCACTCTTCTAAATTTCATCCTTCACTCTTCAATTAGCCGGGCCGCGACCCTGTTCCAAACAGAGACCAAATTTGTTGCTGAATTTTATAAATGTTAAAAAACTGAAAACTGAAAACTGAAAACGTGCGCCAAGAGAAACTTGGTGGTTTTAGTCGGTGA
>CAZNLA010000594.1:0-3208 GCA_964573385.1 uncultured bacterium | reverse complement strand
CCCGATATGCGCCAGAAATCGATGAGACTATTATTTGCAATATATATTATTCATACAACCTGCATGACATCGGCAAAGTTGGCATTACCGACACAATCTTACTAAAAAATGGCCCTTTAACCTCCGAAGAGTTTAATGTAATGAAGTCTCATACTATTATCGGTGCAAATACTATGCAGATAGTAAGTTCAACCTATCCTAATAATGAGTTCATGAATCTTGGTATCGCAATCGCCCGTTATCACCATGAAAAATGGGATGGCAGCGGATATCCTGAAGGTTTAGCCGGTGATGAGATACCATTAGCCGCGCGCATTATGGCTGTGGCGGATGTTTATGACGCGCTACGTTCGGTACGCCCATATAAGAACGCGTTCAGTCACGAGAAATGTATCGAAATTATTCTGGAAGGATCCGGTAAGCATTTTGATTCCGGAGTAGTAGATGCATTTATGGAGGTTGAGGAACAGATTGACGCTATACGAAAAGAAGTTCAAATTTTAGAAGAATCCTTAAAATATTCATGTGTAGATGCAATCTGATATTTTAAAGCGAGTTTAAAACCAGAAAATTTTAATAAAAGAATGACCCCGTTGCAAAATAGAACAGGTGCAACGGGGTCGTTTAATTGTAGGTTAAAGCAGTTTTTACAGGACATCTAATGTCCTGCTACTCTATTTCTCTACATAAAGCGGACAGTTGGCTGCGCCGGGTTGTGGTATATATTGCTGGGTGCCATTTGGCAGTTTCCATTGGAAATTATAGTTAGCCCCGCCGGCACCTTCTACAAACCATGCCTCAAATGGGTAGTCTGTATTAGCGATTAAATATATAGAACCCCAACCATTGGCAGTCACTTGTTTTTGAACTGGTGGATAAGAATTTATATCTGTAATAAAGACTGCACCGACGTCATCGCCCGAAGCATAAAATTGATAAGTACCGGATGTCGCTACATTTAAAATACATTTGAACTTAATACAGTAATTATCAGTACGCTGAACTGTGCCAACAGCATCTTTTGGGCCACCTAAGTTATTACGGTTGCCGTTTGCGGGAATGGTTGCATCGTTATAATTAAAATATGTTAATGGACAGTCTGCGGGAACAAATAATTTTGACGCTAACACCAGATTAGTCGGGAAATAACTATCTGAACCACAAAGGTCTACATAATATCCCGTTTTTAAATAAGTAGTAACACCACTTGGCGCTACATTTGTAAAACCAACGTGTCCATCCAGATAACTCATAATAAACTTACCGGAATGCCGGTAGTCAAGGTCTGTTGGTTTAATAAATAAATTGCGGTAACCCCCAGCGAGAGAGGTAATATTACCATCAGCAGTGGTGAAGATGTCTGTGGGTGACGGCCATGACCCAATTCCTGTTTCACTAAGACCAGAATTGTAAACATAACCATTGGGGGTTGAACTGCCAATAGTCGGACAAACCAATACCTCCGGGTCGACAGCGACAGCTTGCCAGATATTTAATGATGAGGGCAGCAATTCTTCATGGTCCTGGGCATACATTTGTATTGATGCTGCTATCTGTCGTTGATTACTGGTGCAGGTGCTTTGCCGGGCTTTTTCGCGGGCACGGGCAAATACCGGGAACAATATAGCAGCTAAAATGGCAATAATGGCAATTACAACTAATAATTCAATCAGCGTAAATCCATGCTTTTTATTATATAGTTTCATAATTTACCTCCTTTAATTAAACCAGAAACAACTGGTGGGGATAATATTCCCGGTCCATCCGCCTGCAGGCGACGTACAATAACAATTACCATAAAAGCCGCCACCACCCTCGCAACCACGTTGCTCATAACCATAAAAAATGCCCGCTTTTAAAGTAATCGAACCCGAACCTTCAGAAAAAACCAATGTTGTCTTTGGCGGTATTGTAGTTGGATCGGTAATAAATACGCAACTGATATCATCCGCACTGCCTGAGAAATTATAAACACCATCAACTGGAGGCAGGAAAAAACCGGTCCAGGTGATGCAAAAATTGTCATCCGGTCCACCGGGGAAGACATTATTATTATTACCACCATTCGCAACACTTAATGTGCCATAACTGTTTTGTTTCAAATTAGTATATTGTGACCAGGCATTCGCCATTTCAAAAATAGGCGCCCCCTTAGGATACCCACCACCACCGACGGCATTATATACCCGTACCATTAACCCGGATTTAAAACCTGATACGCCAGCAGAACCAGAACTGGTATCAAGGGCACCGGCATGACCGTCAAGAAAGCTCATTAATGCTTTTCCGGAATGACGGGCATCCCAGTCAGTTGGACCATACCATACATTAGGCTTTGCTGTGGTAACATTGAATCGCGATACCGCAAAACCATCGGCGGTAACAAATTGTTTATCGGGAGAAGAGAAGATTCCACTGCTTTTGCCTGCAACACCACTGCAATAAACATAACCGTTTGGAACATTTTTACCCAGTGATGGACAAATCAACACACCGCCATCAACTTTAATATCACTCCATACCGATTCTTCTGCCGGCATCATCTCCCGATGGTCCTGTGCATACATAGCCAGTGACAATGCTATCTGTCGTTGATTTGATATACAGGTCGTTTGTCGCGCCTTTTCGCGGGCACGGGCAAAAACAGGGAACAAAATTGCAGCCAAAATGGCAATAATGGCAATTACAACTAATAATTCAATCAGTGTAAAACCACGTCGAAAAGTAGGTTTTGACATAGGTTAACCTCCTTAAATAAATATTTATTATGGTGAAAATTAACAAATAATACCATAATAACTTTCAAAAATTATATATCGTGGATACAATTATGTCAATACTCCATTATAAATTTCCGGCAGATTTATAGCACATAAACATTTAAAAACATGCTTAATATGTTTTAGTTTTAGTTATACAGGCTTTTGCAAAACCCAATTATTTCTATTTATTCTATACGGAATGCCGGGGACGGCATTCCCTACAATTCAGACAGGTTTTGCAATTGCCTCTGTAAATCTGCATTTATTTCATATAATGACTGATAAACCAATAGAAACTTTATCTGCAAATACAACAGGGACTGACGGTCTACGTGATTTCCACACTCTGTGTCAGTCCCAGATTTAAAATACATTTTTTTTCAGATTTAGTTATTAGACTTGTCCGCAAATAATAGGCGGTATCTTTCGGACTCTTTTCCTGCCAT
>CAZNLA010000593.1:0-3209 GCA_964573385.1 uncultured bacterium | reverse complement strand
CATGGTGCCGGGAGTAACGGCGATATCATACCGGTTACACGTCTTTAAAACATCTAACGCGCAACATGGACTTACTATAAAATGTGCGCCATTCAGGATAGCAATTCTGGCAGTTGCCTCATCTAAAACGGTGCCTGCCCCAATCAGGATATCCCCTTTCGGATATTCTTTCGCCAGCCTATTAATTACCTTTTCCGCGCCTGGCACAGTAAAGGTAATTTCCAATGCGGACACCCCGCCCAAATGGCAGGCTTCCGCAATTCTTAATGCTGATTCTTCATTTTCAGCGCGTACGACAGCTATTAAGCCGCCGTCACATATCTGTCTTACGGTATCAATTCTTGATGGCATTTTTGCTCCTTATCTGTTAACCCTACCACTTGCCGCACCTTTCATTAATGCAGTCACTTCGGGCAATGTCGCGTAATTAAAATCACCAATTATGGAATGTTTCAGGCATGACGCGGCAACCGCGAATGATATAGCTTTTGCCGGTGCCGAATATTCATCAGAAGTAAGCGCGTAAATTAATCCGGCAGCAAACGAATCACCACCGCCAACCCGGTCGATAATAGATTTTATTTCATATGATTCATATTCACCGGATGCATTCAATGGCGCGAAAGATGCTGAATTATCCTGTGCGCAATACAACATTCCACCCCAGTTGTTATGTGTCGCGCTATAACTTTCACGTAATGTAATTGCCACATACTTAACATTCGGGAATTGTGATACCACTTGTTTTGCTACATCAATATATCCTGCCGCGTTTACCGCACCTGCGTCGACATTAGTATCAGCAGCATGAATGCTCAAAACCATCTCCGCGTCTTCTTCATTTGCTATCACCACATCAATATATGGCAATAATTTTCGCATTGTTTCTTCTGCCAAATCACGTGGTTTTGTTCCTACTTTCCAGTTCCATAATTTCTTTCTGAAATTTAGATCGCAGGAAACAGTAATCCCTTTGGATTTTGCTGATTGTGCCGCCTTAATTGCTGCGTCGGCGGCATTTTCACTTAACGCCGGGGTTATCCCGGTTAAATGAAACCATTCAGCACCAGAAAATATTTCATCCCAATTATATTTATCAGATGGTGTAATCATAATTGAGGAATAATCACGATCGTAAACGACATTACTTGCGCGTTGATTTGCACCTGTTTCTAAAAAATATAAACCCAGACGACCATTTTTAGTCTTTAGTATTTTTGTAGTATCCACGCCTAAACCACGAATAGTATTGATACAGGCATCTGCAATAGGATTATCCGGTAATGCAGTCACAAAAGTCGCGTTTCTGCCTAATATCGATAATGATACAGCAACGTTTGCTTCACCGCCACCAAATGTAAAATCCATGCTACCAGGCAATGATTGAGTGAACCTATTAAATCCCGGAGGGGCAATTCTACCCATTACCTCACCGAATGTTACAACTTTCATAAAAAATGTCTCCTGTAAAATTGTTATATAATATTTCATTAAATATATGTCAAAATCCTGCCAAATGAAGGAAAATATCTTAATAATGCATTTTTATTACATATTTTCTCAATGTTTGATATTTATTTTCTATTCATTAAATACATATCGTGATATTGATTATTTTATGTAAAAAGTGTAAAATTTAGCCATCTCAAAGCTACGGGAAATATACAAAGTCAGGAATTTTTCAACAAATGAACAATAAAGTTGCGTTAGTTACCGGTGCTGGTCAGGGTATAGGTAAAGGAATATCAATCGAACTGGCTAAAGCCGGATATAACCTGATCATCAACGATCTTTTTTATGACACTTCAAACACAGAAAAAGGTCTTTTTGAAGTAGAAAATCTTCTTAAAAATATGGGGATTGATTGTATTGCCGCACCCGGTGACATATCTGATCCGGCAACTTATGATGTAATAATTAATGCAGCTGACAAATTGGGTGGGCTTGATTTACTGGTAAATAACGCTGGAATAGCACCCAAAATACGGTATGATATTCTGGAAACAACTCCGGAAAGTTACAACCGGTTGATGAATGTTAATACCCGCGGTACTTTCTTTTTAACCCAGAGAATCGTCAAATATATGCTTCAGCATAAAACTGATTCAATGAAGACCATTATATTTTCCACGTCTATTTCTGCGGAAGTGTCATCAATCGCCCGTGCGGAATATTGCATGTCTAAAGCCGCTTTAAGCATGGCTGCCCGGGTGTTTGCCCACCGGTTGGCGGATGAAGGCATATGCGTTTTTGAAGTAAGACCGGGAATTATTTCAACCGATATGACTGCCGGTGTGAAAGACAAATATGACAAGCTAATTGCTGAAGGCCTGGTTCCGCAAAATCGTTGGGGAACACCGGAAGATATCGGTAAAACAGTCGTTGGTCTGGCATCCGGAGCATTTGCGTATTCAACCGGACAAATAATAGAAATCGGTGGCGGTATGGGGATACCAAGGTTATAATTATGAATAAAAGTACAATTACCATAAATGGCATAACTATGCCGATGATTACCGTGCAAACCGCTGTTGTTGGTAGCGGGGCAGCAGCATTAAACGCAGCAGTGCATTTAAACCGTTTAGGCAATGACGATGTCTTAATTATTACTGATGGTATGGGTGGTGGTACATCAAATAATACCGGCAGCGATAAGCAGACCTATTACAAACTTTCTCTTTATGGCGATGGTCCGGATTGCCCGCATGAAATGGCGCACTCGTTGTTTGACGGCGGCGCGATGCATGGTGATATCGCGTTAATTGAAGCACAGTTATCCGCAAATTCATTTTATAATCTGGTAAACCTTGGAGTCGCTTTTCCTCATGATACTTACGGTGGTATTGTCGGATATAAAACTGACCATGACCCGCGTCAACGCGCTACCAGTGCCGGTCCCAAGACATCAATGCTAATGTTTCAGGCACTCGCCGCGGAAGCGAAAAGAAGAAATATAGCGGTTCAGGACAGCACCCAGGTTATATCATTACTGTCAGATGGTGAAGGCGCGGATAAACGCGTTATCGGCATGGTTTGTCTGGAGTTCGATCGTTTGGAAGAAGAAAACTTCGGTTTGTTGGTGATAAACGCGGAAAACATTGTATATGGTACCGGCGGTCCGGCAATTTTATACGCGGATTCGGTATATCCACAGGTTCACACCGGCGCGACAGGTACGCGAATGTGCTTTTTTTCTTGTACGTGGTATG
>CAZNLA010000592.1:0-3230 GCA_964573385.1 uncultured bacterium | reverse complement strand
GTCTAATCAAAAAGATTGGGCAGTACGGGTTATCGATTTGATGGATTCAGTTGAGGCAACCCGCACCAATGTACGCACTGCTATTAATAATAAATAGTTTTGCTACAAATAACCTTAATTTAGCCGTTCCTTCCTTTCGTATAACGCGGGGAAGGAATTTTTCATAATAATTAATTGCTAAACAATATAAAATTGCATAATTAGCGCTATTACGCTATTTTATTAATGACAATGCAGGAAGAAAAAGATAAATTATCGGCGTATTGGCAACAATTGCGTCGTCCATTAGAATTAGAAATTACTCACGGTTGTCTGGATTCCGCAATACAGGGAGTCAGCATCGGTGATTACGTTGCTATGTGGTTAAAACGGTATCCCGGTGATGATGATGATTATCATCAATTCGCAAAAAGAGCAGCAGAATGGCAATCTGATTATAAACATCTCCCCACCATCGAAAGAAGAAAGCGTGTCGCCAATACAATAGATATGCTGCGACAGCATGAGCATAATAATTTATCACAAAATTTATCGGGACGTATTGTTACAAAAAGAAAAAAAAATACGATTAAAAAAGAAGTTAAACCTGTTGATGATACCGGAACCTGCAATGAAAACATTGAATTATGCGGAAGTTTACCATCCGGTGAGATATTATTAAACTCACCCCTTGCCATGTTATCACCACGCGCTAACTGGCCCCGAATAGCCACAAAAATCGGTATATATACTGTACGGGATTTACTTAATCATATACCTCGTAATAAATTACCGGTTAAACCATTCAATGAATTGCAGGATAAAGAAAAAGCAGCAGTTATCGGTAAAGTTACACGTCGTGAATACGATACCCTGCATTCGAAAAAGATACCTCAAAAATTATATAAATACACCCTTACTATTACTGATGAAGTATCAGATATTGAAGTTTGGGTAACTTCAATAACATTAGAATCTGAAAAAGGCAACTCACCCAGATGGAGTCCGGCTAAATTACAGTTTAAAGAAGATAGTTGGGTATTGGCAATAGGCAACATTGATAAAACCGGCAAAATAATCATACTAAATATGGAAGATATCACAGCATTAAATAAAATGGAAATAGATTATTATAAAAATGGTGCCACCGTTCCTATTTATCCACTTACAAATGGAATATATCAGGGACAAATCCGTAAAGCTGTTGTAGGTGCTCTTAACTCATTGGGAAATGATGAAAGTGAATTGAATTATATTGATCCATTGCCAAGAAGTATGCGTGAAAAATTAAACTTGCCATCATTGGCACAATGTTGGAGAAGTATACATAATTCGCAAAATGATGAGGAATATAATCTGGCGAAACGACGCATGATATTTGAAGAATTATTAATACCGCAGTTAGCATTGGCACGCCGCAGATATAACCACCACGCACGGGAAGACGCACCGATATTAAGTTGTAGCGATAATATAAACAATATTGCAGAGCGAATGATAGATTTTCCGTTAACAGCCGCACAAATCAAGGTTATGGGTGAAATAGAACATGACTTACGTAGTCCCAGACCGATGAACCGGTTGTTGCAGGGAGATGTCGGAAGCGGAAAAACAATTGTTGCTGCTGCCGCTGCAGCATTTGCGTTTTGCAGTGGAATTCAATCAGCAATTATGGCACCAACAGAACTATTAGCGGAACAGTTATTTACGGTATTGGGAAATCTTTTAAAACCATTAAATATTACCCCGGTATTAATCACTGGTGGTGTAACCGGTGCAGCACGCCGTGAAGTATTAAATAAATTATCAACCGGTTATGCAAAAGTTGCTGTGGGGACCCACGCGTTGTTCAGCGAAGGTGTAGAGTTCGACGATTTGGGTTTAGTAATAGTTGATGAACAGCACAAATTTGGTGTCGTCCAGCGTGCAGCATTGCGCGCAAAAGGGATATCACCAAACACCATGGTGATGAGCGCAACACCAATACCACGTTCTTTATCCTTAACACTATTCGGTGATTTAGATATTTCGATACTTGATGAATTACCACCGGGCAGACAACCTGTACAAACATATGTCAAAAGTTATAACGAACGTCGTGAAGTGTTTCAACAGATTAAAAATGAGGTTGATTCCGGACACCAGGCTTATATTGTTTGCCCACTTATTGAAACATCCGAGATGTTGCAATCAGATTCCGCGGTAGATTTAATGGTTGAGTTACAGAAAAGAGTATTTTTAGGAATAAAAATGGGATTAATCCACGGCAGAATGCGACAGGAAGAACGTGATGAAACCATGCGACAATTCCGTAATGGTGAAATAAAGATTCTTGTAGCAACAACTGTTATAGAAGTGGGTGTTGATGTGCCAAACGCGACTGTTATTGTAATTAACGGCGCTGAGCGATTTGGTTTAGCACAGTTGCACCAATTACGCGGAAGAGTTGGCAGGTCAACACATAAATCTGTCTGTTATTTAATTACCAGTGAACGATTCAAACCTAAAACAGATGAAGAGAAAAATCTATCTGCTCAACGACGATTACAGGTCATGACTGAAAGCCAGGATGGGTTTATTATTGCAGATGCTGATTTGGATATTCGTGGACCGGGAGAGTATATTGGTACCAGGCAAAGTGGTGTTAATGATTACAGCATTGCAAATATCGCTCGTGACAAAGATATTTTACTATTAGCACGTCAGACAGCATTAATTATCATAAAAAGTGACCCGGAATTAAGCCATCCGGCATTAGCGAAATTAAATCAGGCAATGCACCGTATGTTAGTTAAGTTTGATGGAATGCGTGAATAAAGTAAGATATGGAACATTGCGTAATAATATTTGTCTAATTAAATAAACAAGAAAAGTGAAGCATGAATAATATAATCGCCAACAAATTGCCATTTATTACCCTGTTATTTATAATCGTAATTTTCTGTATAACTGTAACTTTGTCTCAGTTGCAACTGTCCCCTACCTATGATGAACAAAATCATGTAACGCGTGGAATAGCTATAATTAAAACTGGTGATTACCGATTATCTATTCATCACCCGGCATTTGCCAATATCCTGCAAGGAGCATTCGCGCTACAGATTCCTGATGTTAAATTCGATACAAACGCACCATGGTGGAGACCAGACGGCAAATCATTTATGAATATCTGGGAAGCTTCGAGAGATACGATATGGATCAATTCTGACCATGGTATTCAACTAGTAAATTATGCCCGTATATCAACTCTT
>CAZNLA010000591.1:0-3235 GCA_964573385.1 uncultured bacterium | reverse complement strand
CCCCCGCGGACATTAGCCTGCTGATGGTATGGATAACAGCGAGACGAAGAGATAAGAGTGAAGGGTGAAGGGTATTAAAATTAAAAATTTAAAATTAAAGATTAAAAATTGTTAATTGTAAATTGTAAATTGTAAATTATTATAAAATCGAATTTAATCGAGTTCTTTCGAGTTCGATCGATTTCAAACGATTTCAATCGAATTCAATCGAATTCATACGAATATTAGCGAAGACAATAAAAAATTAAATAGAAAATTACGAAATTCAATGTATTGCGAGCATCTTGCTCGCAAGTATCAAGGAGAAAACCATGCCACTTAAAAAAGGCTGTATACAGGTATATACCGGTGAAGGTAAGGGGAAAACTACTGCTTCTGTGGGGTTGGCAGTTCGGGCTCGTGGCAGCGAACTGCGGGTGATATTTATCCAGTTCGTCAAAGGTGGCAGCATGAGTGGTGAGTTGGCGATGTTGCGAAAATTAGGGGTTGAAGTGGTAAGAACCGCGGAGAAGAATAGCGGTCTGATGACAACCGGTGGACTAACCGAAGAAGATTATGCCGCCGCCATGGAAGCATGGAAAACCACTGAAGCGGCTATTAACAGCAACAATTATGATTTGATTATCTGTGATGAAATAAATGTCGCCATGCATTACAACATGATTAAAACAACAGATGTTGTGCATGCATTGCAAAAACGCCCGGAGAGTGTGGAAGTTGTCTGTACCGGAAGAAATGTACCTGAACTAATCAGCGATATGGCAGACCTGATAACCGAGATGAAACCACATAAACACCCATACCAACAGGGAATCCCGGCGAGAAGAGGCATTGAATTTTAACAGGAGTTTCGCAAATGGTCACTTCGACAGGCTCAGTGACCGGTCGCTGAGCCTGTCGAAGCGACTATTTTTAAGCATTTTTTCTTTAAAAAGCGAAAGGCATGTTTTAATTAATTACCATATCGTTAATCCGTTATAATGGTAAACTCAACAGAAAATTCATCGTATGCTATCTGGTATTGTCCTTTGAATACTTTTACCAGATAGCCTTCAATGATATTTTTTGACAAATCCGGCAATTCCGGCAGATTTGCGGGTGCCGATATTTTAATTGTCTTGTCATCACATACTATTGTTATTTCCGCGTCACAATATTTTGCTATATGGATGGCAATCTCCGCAATAATTAAACCAAAATACAGTGCTTTTTTTGCGGATATTTTAATATTGCTGGTATCCGCCGCCTTAACCTGTTGACGACGCATAAAAGATGTCTGACCATTTGCCATTATTACAGCAATTAACCGTATCGCGTCAACATCTTCGTTATGATTAGCAATAGTCTGGTCATATACGGCGGCCATTGCCTTTATCCGCGCCTGACTTATCATCAACCGGTTAATTTCATTTTCAGGTGCTGAAGAAATCTCTATTTCCAACATGGCATGTATTATCGACATCCCATTACGTATCTGATGTATAATGTCTGACTCAGGTCTTACCGGCTTTTCTTTTAGCATTATTACATAGCCATAATTTTCAACTACCCTTACCATGCAAACCTTGTCTTTAGCCTCGTTACTAACAATAATCGATAAAATTATTTCATCGCTATCACTTTTAATTATTGATAACTGTTTGCATATTTCCGGCACACCATCAAGAGAACTTACGGCTAAATCATTATAATCTAACACAACACCATCAACATCAGTTAAAATAAAAGGCTGTGTTCGTAAAATAGCGGATACCCATGGGGACGATAATTCCAGCATTTTCATTATTTACCCCCCTGATATTTTTCCGCGGGGGTAACAATTATTGGCACAAAATCAGTTGGATGTTTCTCCCACGGTATCTCTTCGCGCACGACTGCCTGCCACTCAATGGATAAATATTTTCCATTATATGTTATTGGTAATATTCCACTGGTATCAACGCTTGATGAATATATGGCTTGCACCGGTAAGGAAAATACCCCGGTTTTTTCTAATTTTTGCCGCGCTTCCCATCCATTATTAAATAACAGTTGCCGATACAACACTTTATTTTCTGTCGCCCCTGCCCCTTTTGCTATCATCGTAATTTCCAGGAATAATTTTCGGTGAGGACCGCTATTGGTAGGATTAATTTCAATACTATATTGTATTTCCCGTTCCAATGGCACAGTAATTCTATTACTGGTGTCAACTGGCGCGTTTAATGTTAACACCGCGTTTAATCCACGTAAATTATCCAACCGGATAGCCTTTGTCACCGCGACGGCGGATTGCCTTTCAATAACCGGTAAAACCTGTAATGGTACCTGCGCCCTGATATCAGGATACCACCCCGGAATCTCACCATATAACTCAGCAGTCCATGCCAACTGATTGTATTCTGACTTAAATGACCCTTCAGCATCCTTTGGCAATTCTATCCATGCGGTTAATGTGACAAGACTTTGCGCCGACCATACCACCGGCGTTTTAATTAATATCACATCACGTGTGTAACGTAAAAATGTTTGTGTTGTATTCTTTTTGTTTCCATCCTGTTTTGCGGTAACTTCATTTAAGCTAACAGTAAGTTTCATCTGATTAACCGGAATTGCCTTCATAATTCCCAAGTCAATCTCTATCTTCATCATTCTGCCCGGCATAGCGGTATTTATCTGCCTTATAACCGCTTTGCTGATGGCAGAGTGATAAATAGCCTGTCTGATTAAGTAAACCGATAAAAAAGTAAAACCAGCGAAAAAGATAAAACTAAAAAATCCCATACTACCGGATAAATTTGTCAATGCGATTAAAATAGTTATACCGGCGCCAATGGCAGCGAAAACTGACCTGGTTTTACTGCCGATATCATCGCCGGGTTTCATCAATCTAATTTTCGGTTCCGGCGGACCACTTCTATCGTCCTGTTTTTCTGTATTTTTCTTCTTTGTATCTGTATTAAAATAATCAGGAGTTTCTTTTTTTACAGTTTCAACTTCAACATTTGATTGTCTGATTGGTTCATAATGCCGTTGCACCGGTGGCGGAGATGGTGCCAATATAGATGCAGGCGCATCCGGAGCAACAGAAGGCATATCTATGCTCTTCCCCTGTTCAGCATCGGCCTGGTACTTACCGACATTCATGGTGTTAAAATTATCAGTATTCTTCTGGGCATCCGCCAGACGTTCACTTTCCGGTGAAGCATCTGTTGGATTTTGGATAACAATTGATGACAGATCGGAAGAGCACACG
>CAZNLA010000590.1:0-3235 GCA_964573385.1 uncultured bacterium | reverse complement strand
CGAGATACGAATTCGTGACTGGAGTTCAGACGTGTGCTCTTCCGATCTGAGGCATCTCTTTATCTATGAAATAACTCTCACCATTTTTTACACTTTCTTGCTCATCCGTTAAATATGAACCGGATTGATAAAGCGAATCAGGTCCATAATAAAAAACTATACTGAATTCTTCTTCATCTCCCCAGTCAAATTGTGAACCTCCATATATTCCAGAAGCAGGTGATGTCACCCAGTCAGTACTGTGCATTATCTCTGCATTAATAGATAATTCCACAAATAGGAATAGTAACCCCAACAGGATTAAGAATCTTTTTCTTATGATACTCATTGTAGTTGTCTCCTTAATAATGCAGTTTCTATTTATATAACGATTATATCATGATTTTGTTCCTTTTTAGGTTAATTTTATAAATTTACATCTATCATCCTATATCATCCATATCGGCACAATAAAGTTTTGCTTGTCTTGCGCGCTTAATTCGCCTTTCATGCACAGGACGGCTCCTTTGCCGCGGGGAACTGAGCCTTTGTCCAGTAGTTTGAAAAGGGAGAACATCCTTGTTTCCGGCGCTGCGGTTTTCTTTATCTCAATAGGGTTCAATTCGCCATCTGCTCCCAAAACAAGGTCAATTTCTTTCGCGTCTTTGTCGCGATAATAATAGAAAAATGGTTCTGTCGCTGAATTGTAGTAACTTTTCATTATTTCTGACACCGCGTAATTTTCCAGTATCGCACCACTCATGGCACCGTTTTGCAATGTTTCCGCACTGCTCCATTTGGTTAAATATGCTACCAGACCAGTATCGTAAAAATATAGCTTTGGCGTCTTAACTGTCCGTTTTAAAAGATTATTTGAATATGGACGTAGATAAAAAATAATATCAGACTTTTCAAGTACGCCCAGCCAGTTTTTCACCGTATCAGGATGCACATCCAAATCTTTTGCAATATCCGCGGCATTTACCATTTGGCTGCATCTGCATGCGGTTGCAGTTATGAAATCCATGAATTTTATTGAGTTTATAGCACCGGAGAGTTCTTTCACGTCGCGTTCAATATATGTTTGCAAGTAACTACTGTAGAAGATATTGCTCTTTGAATACTGTCCGCTTGCGAGTGCCGGCATTGAACCTTTATAAATACGATCATAAATAGCCGGAGTATCCGCCGGCGTTCTGTTTATTTGCCGTTTCTGCAAAGCCTCAATAGAGAGGGTAAACGGTTGATTTTCTCCGGTCCCGTGAATCTCTTTTTGTGATAATGACGACATGTGCAATATAGCTGCTCTGCCGGCAAGCGACTCACCGGCAAGTTGCATAAGCCTGAATGCCTGTGAACCGGTTAGCCAGAAATCACCGGCATTTTTATACCGGTCAACCATTATTTTAATATATGGGAAAAGTTCCGGCGCGTATTGTACTTCATCAATTAAAATCGGCGGTTTATGAAGCTGAAAAAACATTTCGGGGTCATTTTTGGCGAGTTGACGCTCTGTTAAATCATCCAGAGTAACATATTTTCGGTCAGTTCCACTCATCAACTTCTGCAGCATGGTCGTTTTACCCACCTGGCGCGGACCCGTAACAATAATAGCCGGGTATTCACCGGTAAGAGATGTAACCACATCTTCCAAATCTCTTTTAATATAGTTCATAACACGCACCTTTTTTCGGCCAATACTCACTGCTATTAGATATTAGCCGAAAAACAAGAGGGTGTCAAGATATATTTTATGATTTTTATTAAACAGGTAATTGCAAGAATTGCAAATAATATTATCAACTCTATCACACCCTTAGAAAGATATTTTAATGAGTAACCCCAGGTTTCAGCCTTACTGTTATACAAATTTTTTAAATTAAAGATGCTTTTACAAAACCTATTTTTAAAATGTTCAGGTTGCAGATTTGTGGTAGGCGAAAACCACCCCGACCTTCAGCCACCCCTCCTTGCCAAGGAGGGGAACTTAAAATTAAAGTTTTGATTATTATTACAGACATTATATCTTACATAACTCCCCTCCTTGGCAAGGAGGGTCAGGGGGTGGTTGGGGTGATAGATGACTTGTATGCTTCGCAACTGACTGTAAAAAATGTGTAAAAGGGTGAGAGTGTCAGCCTGGGGTTACCCGTGGCTAATATATATTGAAATCGGTTGAAATCGGTTGAAATCGAATCTATTTCGAGTAGAAATTAAATGACCTTTATAAACATTCTGACTTTTTTTGTACGGATGTGGTTATTAACGGCCTAAAACCTAAAACTCATCCCGTCTATTTTTGGTTATCATTTAATTACGCTATTTGCTTCTTTTCTTCGTTCACTGCCGGACGTTTTGGTAATAGGAACCACATTAATATGGCGATGATTACTAATAAAATTGAAAATTGTTGGGCAGGTGTCAGGATTCCGTGGAAGTTTGGGTCGGCATGACGGAATATTTCCATGGTAAATCTTTCTACCCCTTCAAATGCCAGGAATGCCGCGAATAAACGACCGGATTTGCCCAGGCTGTTGCCACGGGATAACAGCCATAAAATGCCAAACATCGCAAAACCCATTAAAGAAGCATAAATCTGGGTTGGATGAACATGAAATACCGGTCCTTCCGGACTTAATGGGAAATTTGTTGCCACCCATAAACCGGTGGCATCTTTGCCAAAACAACAACCATTCAAAAAACATCCGATACGGGTGATTGCGTATCCCAGGGCAATACCCGGGGCAAAGGTATCCATAACTCTTAAAAAGTCAGCTTTTTTAATGATAATAAATATAGTCGCGGCAAGAAAACCGCCTATTAAACCGCCGAAAAATCCCAAACCACCAACACCGGAGGTAACCAGGGTTTTGAAGTTTATTGATACATCAGCATTCCCCGGCATTAATAAATACTGTACGCGCGCCCCTACCAACGCACTGATTAATATAACCATCCCCAAATCAACAATAAAATCTGCCGGCACCCCGCGGCGGCGTCCTATTTTAACGGCAGATATTATGCCCAAAACGAAACCCATCATCAGCATAAAACCATACGCGTTAACATGCACCCCGTTAACACCACCGTTATTGGCACTGGCAGTGCCGATAAAACGAATAACAAATAACAATACCGCCGCGGTTGCTAATAATGAAAGGGTATTGCCAATATCGGTACCCGCATCTTTGCCACTTTTCTTGCGAAAATATACCCATCCCAATGTTAAAACTGACAATATTACGATGGCGGAAAC
>CAZNLA010000589.1:0-3239 GCA_964573385.1 uncultured bacterium | reverse complement strand
GGATGGTTTAACTAATCTGAATCATAAACAACCGGGTACTGTTGTACCGGCGGGAAATTATAAGTGGGAAGCAATTTACCATAAAGATATCAATCTGCAATTAGTTGGTTGGGCCCATAATGGCGGTCGCTCTCCGTATGAATCAACTGGTGGAAACTGGGGAGGTGACCAGGGGAATCCTACTTCAGTAGATACAGATGGAACATCGATTTATTTAGGCTGGAGTGGTGCAGAGGCAGGACGGGCATTGGTGACTACTGATTTGGAAGGTAATGTTAAATGGCGTCACAAACGTGGCGGTTTTGGCAATGCCCGTTTATTGGCGGTTGATGGTGGTATAGTATACGTTTATGACCGTCAGCAAGGTGATAATGTAATTTACAGGTTGAATGCCATTAAAGGCGATTATTCGTCATGGGTGGGTACTGAAGACGCTACATTAAATATCACAAAATTATTAAATGCTGATACTCCTCCGGTATTGACCGGCATGTTTGCCACCAATGGTAAACTTTTCTTCAGCACCGGTGATATTGTCGCCGTTATTAATGATTCAACCGGCGCGTTACTTAAAAAGTTTAATGTTGAAGCAGCAAGCGATTTGGAAGTCGGTAAAGACGGAAAATTATATGTTATTTCCGCGAAAAGCAGATTGCTGAAAATTGATATAGCAACCGATAAAGTTGAAACTGTGATTGAGAATCTGGTTAACGCAACCGGTTTGGCACTGGATAATGACGGACAGATTTACATAGGTGTTGGCGACCCGGATAACCAGGTAAAGGTTTTTGGTGCAGATGGTAAATTGGTGCGCACGATAGGCAAAACTGGTGGTCGACCATTGTTTGGCCCATGGGACCAGGACGCTATGCGATTTGTTCAGGGATTACGTGTTGATGCTAATGGTAAATTATGGGTGATGGAAAATGACAGTCATCCGCGTTGCATATCTGTATGGGATACAAAGACCGGTAATTTTGTGAAAGAGTTCTTTGGACCAACTGATTATGGTGCGCAGGGTGGCGCTATCAGTCCATTAGACCCATATACCATGATAGGGCATGGTTGCGAATGGAAACTGGATAAAATCACTGGTAAATCAAGTTGCGTCGGTGTATTCCACCGTGGTGGCATGATGAACGCACGATTTGGCATTGGAACAAATGGCAGATTATATGCCGCGATAGGTGACGATGCGCATAAAGCATACCCGGTTTATATTTATGAAAGAATATCCGCGGGAACATGGAAACTGCGCACTTCATTTACTGCAGTTCAGGATTTCAGAAACAAAATTTTTGGCGTAAAAGTATGGAGCGATATTAATGACGACCAACAGGTACAGGACAATGAAGTGAAAACATACGGGATTGAGTTAAATGGTTGGCTGACAGGATGGTATATGCCAATGACCCAAAGCATGATTTTTTATGGTGGAGAATATCGCATAGCAGTAACAGGATATACCACCTGTGGCGCACCACTTTATGATTTATACCAGGCTAAAAAAATGCCGGTACCTGATGATATAAATATGCGCGGTGGTATGGGCGCGCAACGTGGCAGCGGGTCAGAAGATGGTAAACTGGCAATATATAATGGCAGATATGGCGCAAGTAACAGCGATTTTGTTTGCTATTACATTGACAGTGGTAAACAGGCGTGGTCATATCCAAACACTTATGTTGGCGTTCATGGTGGTCACCAGGCCCCGCCTAAGCAGACAGGTTTGATTCGCGCGGCATACGATATAGTTGGAACAGCTAAACTACCCGACCCGATTGGCAATATATTCGTAATCGCGACTGACAAGGGTGAATGGCATATTCTTACCGGTGACGGTTATTATTTGACCAGTCTGTTTGAAAGCGACCCGATGAAAATTAAATGGCCGGACCAGGCAGTGCCGGGTGCCATGATGAATAATACACCTCCGGGTATGGGTGCCGAGGACTTTGGCGGATCAATGATTTACACCAAAGATGGGCAACTGTATATTCAGGCTGGTAAAACAGCATTTGTTAACATGAAGGTTTTAGGTTTGGAAACCGTGAAGAAATTAGGAAACGGTGCGTTAACAGTTTCTGAACAGAACCTGACGCAGGCAAACGATTTCCGTGAAAAATTATTGCAACAGGTAGTGGGCAATCGACAGGTAATAGTAAAGAAACTTACTGTTGCGTTTACCGGTGATATTCGCAAAGATTTTGCAGATAATAACCCGCTGAAATTTGCCAAGAGTCCTTCTGCCGGTGTGGAAGCAAATATCAGTTATGATGATGCGAACCTTTATCTTGGCTGGCAGGTTAATGATGATTCACCGATGGTTAATGGCGCAACTGAACCCGCTGTAATGTATGCACTGGGTGACACTGTTGATTTCCAAATTGGCACCGACCCGAAGGCAGACAAAAAACGCACAGAAGCCGGTATGGGCGACCTGCGATTATCCATTGGCTATTTCCAGGGGAAAGCTACAACCGTGGTTTACCGACGTATTTCATCTGAAAAAGATAAAGCACCACGAAAATTCTATTCTGGTGTGGTTAAGAGTGGATACCAGATGGATAGCGTAAAGGTATTGGATACTGCCAAAGTGAATGTTAAAATAGACGCAAAACGCAAAATGTATACCGTAGAAGCCGCTATACCATTGGCAGATATCGGTCTGGCACCGGCACCGGGATTGAAACTGTACGGCGACTTTGGCGCAACCCACGGTGATCCGGCAGGTACCGACACCGTTCTGCGCACATATTGGAATAACCAGTTCACCGGTTTGGTTGCAGACGAAGTTTTCGAACTGAAAATGGAACCGAAAAACTGGGGTATTTTAAACTTTGAGTAAATAAGGTTAAATAATAACGATAATATTGTAACCACGAAATACACGAAAGGCACGAAATTATACATGAAAATGATATAATCTTCGTGCTTTTCGTGGTTAAAAGGATGATATGGTGTGAACGTTGAACTTCCAATATTGGGTGAACATCGAACATCGAACGTTGAACTTCCAATAATGAATAATTTGATGTTGAAAGTTGGATGTTGAATGTTGAACGTTTATAAAAATATCAGATTGTAACAATATCGGGTGAACATCGAACATCCAATGATGAATAATTCGACGTTGGACGTTGAACGTTGAATGTTGGACGTTCATAAAAATATTAGATGGTAACAATATTGGGTGAACATCGAACATCGAACGTTGAACTTCCAATAATGAATAATTT
>CAZNLA010000588.1:0-3247 GCA_964573385.1 uncultured bacterium | reverse complement strand
ACACTTTAATTGGAAGATTGCGGTAAACCAGTTTCTGACAAGGCAAGAATACTGTATTTCTACTTGAATGTGAATTTATTGGTAATCACAGTATTCAAGCCAGTCCCCTTCGTTGATAATTAATCAATATTATTTTGAAATTATCTCATTTTATTAAAGAATAAACTTTGTCTGACGAAACTGAGTAGTTACAATTAGTCGGACCCCTTGACTATTATCAAAATAAATAAATATAATGATGCGATAAAAAGTAAACAAATCGGAATAGATGGTAAATAAATTGAAGAAACCAATAATTATTATAACTTCAGGTGTTACAAATGCCGCACCACCATATGATAGCGAAAAGGAATGGAATATACATTGTCCATTGCTATATATTCGTGCAGTAGAAAAAGCCGGTGGAATACCATTAGTGTTACCACCCATGACAGATTTAGATACAATTGATGATGTAATTAATACTGCCCACGGAATATTACTTTCTGGTGGTGGCGATATATCGCCTTTATCATATAATGAAGAACCGCATCCAAAATTGTCATGCGTCGATTCTGTCCGCGACAATACTGAAATAGCAGTGGTAAAAAGTGGTATTAAAAATGAATTGCCTATATTAGGCGTATGCCGTGGCATGCAATTGCTTAATGTAGCATTAGGTGGCACACTATTACAGGATATTCCAACACAACACCCCAATGCAATACAACATGTTGGTGGGTCAACATTATTACCTTCACCATCTCATAATATTGATATTGAGAAAAACTCACTACTATCTTTAGTTTTGGGTTCTGACAAAATAGCGGTGAATAGTTTTCACCACCAGTCGGTAAATTTATTAGGAAATAGATTGAAAATAAATAGCCGCACTGCAGATGGTATCATTGAAGGTATTGAAAGTAACGAGAATAAACCGATATTGGGAGTACAATTTCACCCGGAAGAGTTGGTGACTGAATATCAAATATTTCTAAACTTATTTAAATGGTTAGTATCAGGTGCAACAGACCATATTTAATTCATAAATAGATCCACTTTTTACGAAAAAATCTGTTTCATAATTTTGGAACAGATTTTTTTATTTTTTTCCAATACCCCCTTGACAAGCATATCTTTAATATTTTATAATATTCTTGCAATTCCGACCGGAATAGTAAGAATAAACCAGAGATACACAACATTATTGTTGTGTTCAGGGGGGTGATGCAACGTGCGAGAAAAATTAATCTTTTTAGTCTCCGCAGTAATGTGTAGAACTGGCAATGAAATTCGTCACTTTTTGCTTCACACCCAATAATGGGTGATTTCAGTTAATAGAAACGGGAGAAAATCACAAATGGTAACTGATTCAATAAAAACTAATATTACAAATAAAAAAATAACAAAAAGCATATCCGGGTTGCGAGACCAGTGCTTATCAACTACAGAAGTCATAGGACAGGCGATTGCGAATATCGCGCCAAGTGCTACACCAGCACTGGTAATTCCGTTAGTATTTGCCACCGCGGGAAATGGCACATGGTTAGCTTACTTATTCGCACTGGTAGCAATCGTACTTGTCGGTGCCAGTCTTAACCAATTTACCCGACGTTCAGCATCACCCGGGTCATTATATTCATTTGTTGCGCGTGGACTTGGGCCTTCAACCGGCGTGGTCGCGGGA
The DNA here is from genome assembly GCA_964573385.1 of uncultured bacterium. Lineage (GTDB taxonomy): Bacteria > Armatimonadota > Hebobacteria > CAIYQO01 > CAIYQO01 > JBAXQQ01. The sequence continues at coordinate 1,581 of CAZNLA010000588.1, read as the reverse complement.
TGGACCCTGGTACTAGGTTATATCCTTACCGCCAGTGCGGTTATTTGTGGTTTTGTTAATTACGCAAATGTATTATTGGCATACGCCGGAGTTGTACCCTCACCGGGGTTATCGGTTATACTGGCTATAACAGGTGCATTTACAGCATGGTGGGTTGCTTATAAAGATATCAAGCTTTCAACAAAATTAATGCTTGGTTTTGAATTAGTATCACTCGCCATTATTGTATTTCTGGCAGTAATAGTAATCGCGCAACATGGTACTAATTTTGATTTTAATCAGCTTACTTTAAAAGATGTTAAGCCGGACAGTATTCGTATTGGGTTGGTATTGGCATTTTTTAGTTTCGTAGGTTTTGAAAGTTCTGCCGCTTTAGGTGATGAGGCGAAAAATCCACTTAAAACAATTCCGCGCTCGATAACCTTCAGCGCAATTTTTGTCGGTTTGATTTTCGTATTATTATCTTACACAGAAGTTCAGGGATTTATAGGCAGTACAACAACACTTGATAAAGCCGCAGCACCACTTGCTGACCTGGCAACAAGCCACGGTATCGGTTTCTTTGGCCCATTAATTTCTATTGGCGCATTAATTAGTTTTTGGGCTTGCATACTCGCATGTGTTAATGCTGGTTCAAGAATACTATTTTCCATGGGTCGTCATGGTCTTTTCCATAATTCTGTTGGAAGCGCGCATGAAACTAATGAAACACCCCATATTGCAGTAACGATTTCAACCATTATTGCTACCGTTGTACCAGTGATACTTATATCATTCAAAAACGGGTTATTCGATATCTATGGATGGGTGGGTACAATTGCCACCTTTGGATTCTTATTCAATTACTTGCTCATTGCCATTGCAGCCCCGATTTATCTCAAACGAGAAAAGGAATTAAAGGCACAACATGTATTTTTGGCTATAGTCACAGTTTTAGTATTGCTTATACCAATTATAGGTAGCGTATATCCTTTACCTGCTATGCCGTATACGCTATTTCCTTTCATTTTCCTCGGGTGGGTCATCGCTGGAATCGTCTGGTATGTCATTCGCCAGATCAGCGGAGATGTCTCGTCTGGTATCAACAAAGATATCGACGAAGTACATGCACGGTATCATGATATTCGTGTAAACGGTGATGGGGAAGGTATCTGATCCGCGTCTCCTTTTCATCCCTTGGAGATTAACGGATTAGGTAACGGTCGGACAGCGATGTCCGACCGTATTTTTTTTAAATAGATAGAAGGTACTAACACAGAATGCCGGGGACGGCATTCAGTACAACCATTAATTTTGTATTTCAGTTTTTATCGGTAGAAATTGATTGAAATCGATTCTATTACCATGAATACCTAAGTGACCGTTATAAAAATCCTGACCTTTTTAACACCGATTTCGTTGTAAAACGGCCTAATCCCTAACACCTAATCCAAATAAATTGGACAAGTTTTCAGTTTTTAAGTATAACTTATACCTTGTAAAGGTATTTTAATGAGTAACCTCAGGTGCAAGCCTGGGGATTAAAACATAACATTGACTGCGCCTCGGAGAGGTGCTTTCATAAAGTCGCCTTTACAAGGC
>CAZNLA010000587.1:0-3252 GCA_964573385.1 uncultured bacterium | reverse complement strand
CATATTCTTTCATTGCTTTTATAAATTCCAATGCTCTGTCCGGCGTATTGAAACGAAAATTAAGTATGGTGCCATTCCGCAACAATTGCCAATCGCGGTAATAAACCCCCAGACCATCACTTATGGTTGACAGCAACTGGACACGTGCTGTTTCTCTACTGCCGTCATCCGGGGCAAATTGATACCGTAAATCTGTCAAATCCATTATACTTATGTATACCGCGTTGTCCGGCATTGGTATTGATTGCAATAATGCTAAAGCGTCTGCGGCTACCATGTAGCACCGGGCAGTATCATAAATACCGTTTTTAATATTATCAGTCATTGCCACAGCACGATTTATTTTGCTGTAACTCCCCAGTGAAACCATAGTGACAATGGCGATAATCAACGCAACTATATATAAAACCCGAGATAATTTTATTGATATTGGTTCAAAATATATATTTTTATTGCGCAAAGCTATCATGGTAATGCCAAGCCAGGGCAAACAGGTTATTGCCGCGTTATCATAACTGAAGAGATTCGCGATTCCCCATATTGTTAAAGCGCCGACGGCGGTAAATATTACAACATCCTGCATACCACCATTTTTACGGACTACACCAATAACTGACAGTTTCAGCCATGATATTACTATTAAACCAATAACACCTAATTCCGCCAAAATTAATAAAATTATGTTGTGAGGCAATGATTCTGAATGGTCTTCATCCAACATCACGCGACGACCACCATTATTCGACTCTGACGCGTCACTTAATGGCCGGAATTGCGGTGATACCTGCTGGGCAGTGTCAACCCCCCAACCTATAATAGGCCGGGCAAGGAACTCATTCCATGCTGTGCGCATATATACTACTCTGGCACGGGTGGCGTTATCACCCTGGGTCAATGCAATTATTCTTCCACGGGTTTGTGGAATTACAAATATCAAACCGGCTAATAAAACCAGTCCGGTTATTGCAGTTAATGCCCAACGGCGATTTTTCATGGCGAAATAAATTACCAGATAAACCGCGTAAATGAATAAAGCGACCCAGGCGGCACGGGCATTGGTGAATACCACAGATAAAGCTAGCAACCCGACAATAATGTAATAGAGTGATTTTTTGGTAATCATTGCCGCGCCAATCGCGAATGGTATACATATTAACAGGTAATTGCCCGCAAACATCGGGTTAAAAAATGTCCCGGTCAGACGAACCGCAGACATAACACCTAAAGATTTAAATACAAAAAAGTCCAAAAGCCCAATAACGGCGGCAACCCCACCACCAATGGCAACAGCAAAAATCGCCGAATGTATCAATTCGTCAGTATCCAGCAATTGATACAGACAAAACAACATGAATATTCCTGCCATCCATTGCGACAATAACATATCTTCTGACCATATCTGGGTATGCAACACCTGCATCTTTAACGGACTGAATACCGCACTGGCAAATATCACCATTAATAGCGCTACCAACGGCGCGGTTAATTTTCCCGGCAACCGAAGACGACCGGTATAAACAATCTTTTGTCCGCATAAATAAAGAAGAATCACCAGAAAAATCAAAAACAAAATTCGTGCCGGGGTATTACCCGCATTTATTATATCTTTGCCAAAATAAAAAACCGGCAAAATTGCAAAAAAAACAGCAACAACCCACTTAACAATCTGGTTAAAACTGCTTACCATATCTGTATTATTAATAACACCCTTTCTCATATTCACATTTTACCAGAAAGAAGCAAACTGCGGAAATAGCTAATGTTTAAGTTTAACAGGTAATTGCAAAACTTATAATCACTACGTGTAGGTTAGACATCATAATTATCACAAGGACTTTCGTTATATATATTTCATATCTTTCCGGGGAGAAATTATTTTAACCACGAAAGGCACGAAAAAGGTAAGAACGACTTTCAGTGATTGACAGCGAGTGACGAAGCCAAGAAGGTATCTGTCACATCATATTATCACAAGGATTTTCGTGTATTTCGTGTATTTCGTGGTTTAAAAATTTGACTCTCAATGCTAAATCTCCACCGCCATCACAGTGTCATACGCCGGTTTCGGCTGGCAATCTCTATCAAACAGCAGCGGGTAGTTGGTGCGTTTATACGGGTAATAATTCAGCCAGCTTCTGGCATCGTTCAGGTTCCAGAACGCTACCCGAGTTATTACATCGCGGTGGCGCAAGAAAAGTTTGAATAGTTCGGCATATTGTTCTGCCTGGCGTTGGAATAATTCTGCGGGACACCCGTCTTTATACGGGTCGCCAGCGGATTCGTCCCAGGGCAGCATGCTGATGTCCAACTCGGTAATCATCACCTTTAACCCGGTTTTCGCGTAGATGTCGATGGTGGCGTCAATATCGGCAAACGGTATATTATCCAGCGACCAGTGCCCCTGGATTCCGATGGCATCAACTGTGATACCGGCATCGCGCAATGACGCCAACAGGCGCAGCGTCTTTTCGCGCTTAACCGGCCCTTCATTGCTGTAGTCGTTGTAGTATAATTGCACATCTGGGTCGGCCTCGCGGGCAAAACGAAATGCCTGCGCCAGGTAATCATCACCCACCGACCGCAACCACGGCGAATCCCGCAGGTAACCGTCTTTGTCATCGATAGCCTCGTTCACCACATCCCACCCCATTATCTGCCTACGGTATCTCCCCACCAGGGTGTAGATATGGGTACGCATCCGACTCAGCATCAACTCGCGGCTTGCCAGCCCGTCGCCATCCAGAAAAAACCAGTCTGGCGTCTGCTGGTGCCACAACAAACAATGCCCGGTCATCATCTTCCCGTTATCCCGCGCAAACGCCACCAACGCATCCGCCTGCTCAAAAGTAAACACCCCTTCCCGCGGCTGAATAGAACCCGGCTTCATGCAATTCTCTGGAGTTACCACGTTAAACTGCGACCGGATAACATCAATCTCTGTTGTTGAGTAATCACCCGGCAAAGTGCCGCCCAACGCAACACCGATGTTGAAGGCTGACTGGTATTTTTGGTATAGGGAATTCATGCGAGTGTGCTCCTTAGGGTTGAATAAGTAAATATTTCAATTTTATCTAATTTTTACCTTTAAAAAGAAAATCGACAATTATATTTTTTCTAAACCACGATTCACTGGATTATAGGATTTAAGGATTTTTACTAATCTGATAATCATTTAATCCCATAAATCGTGGTTCAGAAATACACTGGGACCGCAGGCTTCCAGCCTGCTCCCCGGTAATGTGTTAATGGAAC
>CAZNLA010000586.1:0-3283 GCA_964573385.1 uncultured bacterium | reverse complement strand
CAATATCCTGCTGTATCATTTGATGACTTTGAAACTATAAAAATACAAGTTCCTTCAGTTGAATGTCAAAAAGAAATTGTTGTCGCATATGCATATGGTGCTGGATTCGGAGATGTTAACCCGATGGCGATACGTGGTACCGGTGGTAATGTGCGCGCCTACCTGAAGTTCGCGTTGCCGGCGGGAAATGGGTCAATAGGAAGCGCACGCCTGAAGTTTTATTTTGGCGGACCGGATACCACCAGTTTTAACGCGGGTATATTTACCGCGGATATCCGCTACAGTTCAAACTCTACATGGGTAGAAACGACTATTGCCGGCAACGCCAGTCCACCTGTTTATGACACAACTACATTAGGCACTTTAAATATTACAACTGCAACTACAACACAATATACCATCTCTTTAAACTCTACATCATGTTTTGTGGGTAAAAATGGTACAAACATAACCTTAACCTTCCTGCAAAACCCAGGTGGTGGATGGGGTAACGCGCCATATATCTATTCCCGTGAAGACGCAACAAAAGCACCGGAATTGAATATGAATGTGTATTAAACCGAACTTTTTTGTTTAAAAGCAACATTTATGGTTAAATATATTGCAGAGGTAACAGCAAGACAGAACTTTCGCTTAAGTCCACTTTGACAGGCTTAGTGACCGGTCGAAGCAACCATTTTCAACGATATTCTTTTAGATAGCGAAAATACTTACAGAAAAATATCCCTGCAACATAGTTCGGTTATTAATAATTATCAGAAGGTTTTATATGTTTTTGAACTTGAATGAAGCAGAAATCGCTGATTTCTCTGAATGTCATGACGGCGGAGGTATTGTCCACTGCCGAACCAGATTCGCTGAATACAACAAGTTATCCGGCATCCGATATATTCATGATGATATTATATCGCCTGGAGTCAGTATCGGTTTACATGCTCATACTGATGATGAGGAAATATATATCATCCTTGAAGGCGAAGCGGAGATGGAAGATAACGGAATTGTACGCATAGTAAAACCCGGTGATATCTGTATTACTTCATCCGGTCAATCACATTCATTGCGTAATACCAGCAACAATGACGTAAGATTAATGGTTATAAATGTAAAAACATAAAAGGGGTAAATTATGCGACTTGGTGGACCAGTTTTTAACACAAACAGCCCGGAAGAATGGGTAGAAGCGCATAAAATAGTCGGATACAGTGCCGCGTATTGGCCAAATGTACCGGTTAATGATGAAGAAAAATATCTCAGAGCAGCAGCAGATGCCGATTTGCTGATTGCCGAGGTTGGCGCGTGGTCTAACCCATTAAGCCCAAATGAAGAAACCCGGCAAAAAGCTGTAAACTGGTGTATAAACCAGTTGGCAACCGCAGAACGGGTAGGCGCGCGATGCTGCGTGAATATCGCCGGTTCTCTGGGAGAAAAATGGGATGGTCCATTTGCCGCCGACCTGACAACTGAAGCATTTAATAAAATAGTGGAAACCACCCAATATATAATTGATGCTGTTAATCCTAAAACCACATTTTATACCCTGGAAACAATGCCGTGGATGTACCCGGATTCTGTTGACAGTTATCTGGCACTAAAAAAGGCAATTAACCGCGAACATTTTGCCGTTCATCTTGACCCGGTTAATCTTATTAATTGCCCAAGCCGCTATTTTAACAACGGCACTTTAATTAAAGAAACTGTCGCACAGTTATACCCCTGGATTCGCAGTTGTCATGGTAAAGATATTATTCTGCGAACTAACCTGACTGTCCACCTTGATGAAATAGTGCCGGGACAAGGAGGACTGGATTACCGTACCTATCTGCATTCATTGGATAATCTTGATAAAGATACCCCGTTAATGCTGGAACATATGAACGAACCGGATTATCCGATAGCGGCGGCATATATAAGAAAAATTGCATCTGAGGAAAATATTAAAATTAAATAAGGTAACAATAAATGCAACAAATAACCTTTACAAAAAATGAGATGGCGGAATTAGTCAGCAAAGATTTTACCAGCCAACAGTTTGGTGCTGATGATGTTGAAGGCGATACTTTAGTTACCTTAATAAGCCCGGGAACAGAATTATCATGGGGGTATACCGCCACCACTGATTTCCCCCGATATCCCGGATACGCGGCGGTCTTTAAGGTTAGTTCGGTCGGGTCTGCAGTCAGCGATATTGTACCGGGTGATATAGTATTTTGTATGGGTAATCACGCGTCACGGCAACGGCATAACAAAAATATGGTGGTTAAATTACCACCCGGTTTAAACCCTGTATACGCGGTTTGCGCACGTTTGATGGGCGTCACCATGAGCACACTGGTTACAACAACAGCACGACCACCATCGTTAGTTGGCATTACCGGGTTAGGCCCTGTTGGTAACCTTGCCGCGCAATTATTCCAAAATTGTGGTTATGAAATATTCGCAGTTGACCCCATTCAGTCGCGCCGGGAAATCGCGCAATCCGTAGGTATCACCAACACCGCAGAACAATTGCCATTTCAAGATGATAATTTCCGAAAAAAATTCTCATTAATTATGGAATGCTCCGGGTATGAAGGTGCTGTGATTGACGCCTGTAAAATAGTTAAAAAACGTGGTGAGGTAGTATTGGTTGGTGTACCATGGACACAAAAATCACCAAATTCTGCCTTTGATATCTGTCACGCGGTGTTTCACAATTATGTTATTTTACGCAGTGGGTGGGAATGGGAAGTGCCAATGCACCCGCAGGATTACCGTGAAGGCAGCATGATGGATAATTACCGTGGCGCGTTAAATTGGCTGGCAAAAGGTGAAATTGAAATTGAAAAACTATACAAAACTTACTCACCTGCAGACGCACAAAATTGCTACCAGGAACTGTTAAACCGATGCGCCCCCAAACTATTATCAATTTTCGACTGGACACTATTGGGGTGAGGAGGAAGTGGAAAGTGCAAATTTTCTTCTACGCTGAAAGGATTTAATAATTAAAAATGTAAAATTAAAGAGGCAATTGCAAAACCTGTCTGAATTGTAGGGAATGCCGTCCCCGGCATTCCGTACAGAAAAAAATAGAAATTATTGGGTTTTGCAAAAGCCTGTAAAAATTAAAAATTATATAAACAAAACTTTAATTTTAAGTTCCTCTTCCTTGGCAAGGAGGGGTGGCCGAAGGACGGAGTGGTTTTCGCCTTCCACAGATATGCACTACGTTAATCAGGGAATGATACCGAGTGGCGAAGCCAGGAAGGTGTCTTGTCTGTAACTTAAATTACCACAAAGC
>CAZNLA010000585.1:0-3292 GCA_964573385.1 uncultured bacterium | reverse complement strand
CTCAGCGACCGGTCACTGAGCTTGTCGAAGTGACCTTAAGCGAAAGTCCTGTTAATAATCTTGTGAGTCTTTTGCAAAACCTGTCTGAATTGTATGGAATGCCGTCCCCGGCATTCCATATAGCAAAAATAGATATAATTGGATTTTGCAATTACCTCTTGTATTTAACAATAAAAATGTAATTAAAGGCACGCAATGACAATAAGGGCAATAATACTGGGTTTTATTGGTGTTTTACTGATATCATCTCTGACTTTCTTTAATGATGCTATCATGCACCATACCTACATGATAGGCAATAATATGCCAATAGCAGTTTATGGTTCTTTGATTTTAATGTTATTGATAATTAATCCATTGCTAAGTATTACTAAAATTGCCAGGCCATTAAACGCGTCAGAGTTTGCGGTTATTTTAGGATTGACATTAACCGTTTGTGGTATCCCCGGTTCAGGATTAATGCGCATATTTTCACCAATTACCATCATGCCATATAACGAAGAATTGTTAAATCCTGGTTTTAAAGATCAACATATTTTAGCATTAGCTCCCGAAGGCATGCTTGCCAAAGTTACTAACGATGATGAGCACAATAAAGTTGTTAATGCATTTATTCAAGGAACTCCGGATAAAAAATTATCAATTTCAAAAGTACCATGGCAATATTTAAAAGGAACAATTTTATTCTGGATTCCATTGCTGTTGTTATTATGGATAGGATTACTTGGGTTATCACTGGTGGTAAACCGTCAATGGTCAGACCATGAACATCTACCATATCCGGTGGTGGATTTCACTAAATCTCTGTTACCCAAACAGGGAGAGGCAATTGTATCAATCTTTAAATCCCCGTTGTTTTGGATGGGTGCGGCACCGGTAATTGTATTGTATCTTATTAATTATGCTACACAATGGTTCCCAGGGAAATTACCTTACATAAATTTAGGTCTGAATTTATGGGCATATCCAAAATTTTTCAGTTTGCTCACTGCCGGTGGTGGGTGGTGGCTATGGGGACCGCATGTATATTTAACAGTTGTTGCATTTGCGTTTTTTCTGGCATCTGACATATCATTTTCTCTTGGGATTTCCACTTTCTTATGGGCTGTTGTCGCGGGTATACTTGCGCAGTTCAGCATTTCAACATCAAGTACTAATAACGAACCAAATTTGTTGGCACAAATGAATTTTGGTGCTTACCTGGGTATTTTTATAATAGTGTTATATACCGGAAGAAAATTCTATGCTGAAATATTAAAAAAGCATTTGATGTAACTAAAATTGAATCAAAATATAAAGATTCTATTATTGGGGCACGGGTATTTTTTAATATGTATCACAGGTATGATTGTGTATCTTTCAGTACGTGCCGAATTGAGTTTATTATTTGCATTTTTATTTACTGCGATAATTGTCATCACATTCACTATCATGAGTCGTATTATGGCAGAAACAGGATTGTTTTTTGTACAAATTACCAGTTATGCAACAGCAGTGCTAATAGGATTTATGGGTAATGCTGCGTTAGGTCCACAGACTATTTTAACTTTGACAATATTATCAATGATGTTAAGTATGGACCCACGGGAAAGTCTAATGCCATTATTAATGAATGTCTTTAAATTATCCGAAAGTTCTGGAATAAATGCCGGGAAAATAGCCAAATATAGTGGAATAGCACTTGTAATTGGTTTAGCTGTCGCATTGCCTGTAACATTAATTCTTCAATATAGCAGGGGTGCAAATATGACTGATGTTTGGGCACACAGGAATGTTCCATTAAGTTTATTTTTGCCTGCATCAAAAGCGATTGACAGTTTAAATTCTGTTGGACAGTTGCAGATTGTAGAAAAAGCAAACAGTTATTTTCGTTTGACATTAGCACAACCTGATAAATTATTGTTGTCAGGTTTTCTTATTGGTTTGGGTATCACATTGGCATTTTCTTTTGCACGTCTTCGTTTTAATTGGTGGCCATTACACCCGGTACTATTTCTGGTATGGAATACTTACGCAATGTATTGTTTTGCCTTTTCTTTTTTCTTAGGTTGGATTATAAAAGCAATGGTAATGAAATATGGTGGCAGTAAGTCATACCACAATATAAAACCGTTAATGATTGGAATTATTGCAGGAGAATGTACTGTTGGTGTTATTATGATGATAATTGGTGGTATATATTATCTTAATACCGGATTATCACCTAAAACTATAAATATTATGCCCGGTTAAAGGAATATTAACATGAATTATCAGATAAATCGCGAACGTCTTTTATCCCTTTTTCTTGATTTGGTAAAAATCAACGCGACATCACGGTGCGAAAAACCAGTGGTCGAGTTTTTGTTGCCTATAATGGCTGAACTTGGTGCGTCAATTGATTTTGATGATGCTCATCTTAAATTGAATGGTGAAATTGGTAATATGTTTTGCAAATTTGCTGGAAATGCTGATGGCAAAACATTATTATTTTCTGCTCATATGGATACAGTGGAACCGACTGCCGGGTTGAATGTAATTATTAATGATGACAAAGTGATGACCGATGGTACAACAATATTAGGTGCCGATGACAGGGTGGGGATTGCCGCTATTATTGAAATGATGCGCACCATAAAAGAAAATAATTTGCTGCATCCACCTATTGAAATTATATTTAATATCGCGGAAGAGATTGGGTTAATGGGGTCACAATTTTTGGATTATAGTAAAGTTTCAGCAAAAATAGGGTTTATTCCTGATACCAGCAATTCACCGGGAGCGATTATATATAGCGCACCGGCACAGAAACATTTAGTGGTAACAATTACCGGCAAGGCCGCACATGCCGGTATATCTCCGCAAGATGGGGTAAATGCTATTACCGCATTGGCGAATGGGATATCAAAGGTAAAACAAGGAAAAATAGATGATGAGACTACAGCAAATGTAGGAATTATTAAAGGTGGAAAAGCAACGAATATAATTGCTGATAAAGCAACCGCGGAATGTGAAGTACGAAGCAGAAACCCGGAAAAGTTAATTAATCTTGTTAATGAAATGCAAACAATATTCACTGCGGAAGCGGAGAAAATTGGGGCTTCGGCATCGTTTATAATTACCGATTTATATCCATCATTTAAATTGTCACTGGATAGCGATGCTGTTAATATCGCTACCGTTGCGGCAGAAAAATTGTCTTTGCCGGTTTCAGTATCCGCAACTGGTGGTGGCAGTGACGCAAACTTTTTTAATGGTGCAGGCATAGAAACTGTAATAATTGGCACAGGAATGTGCAACCCGCACAGCACCA
>CAZNLA010000584.1:0-3307 GCA_964573385.1 uncultured bacterium | reverse complement strand
ACAGAACAATATCATATAGATGAAGCCATTGCGTGTTGTGGTGGTGGGGTAATAACAGAAGGTTGGCATTGGGTATCCGGTGGTTCCGGTTGGCCCACCCCATGGAATATGCATTTCAACAGTGGTGTTATCGACTTTCCATCCAACCCGATAGATATGGCGAATAATGACCTGATAATCATCAGCAATATTAATGCTGAAGCGATAAACGCCGTCACCCGGGTTCGGTTACGCGAATATGTTAAAAACGGTGGATCGATATTGATATTGGGTGGACGTTTCTCCTTTGGCGAACAGTATCGAAATACCGCATTGGAAGAAATGATGCCGGTTACATTCCCGGAAGGATATGGATTTGCGCAACCTGCCGATGGCGCGATATTAACCCCCACTGATGACGAATTAACGAAAAAAATGGGGAAACTGAATTGGGCAGAAGCACCAAGAACATATTGGATTCACAACGTTACTGTAAAAGACGGCGCAAGGGTGGTAATTAAAGCCGGTACCGCACCACTGTTAGTTGTCGGGTCATTCGGCAAGGGACGGGTAGGATATTTTGCCGGGACAGTATTATCAGAACCAGCAACCGGACAGATAGCATTTTGGGATTGGAATAGTTGGCCGGTTGTTTTGGGGACAGTAATACAGTGGTTAACAGATTCACCACGCACCGCAAACCATATACCAGCAGAAGATTATGATAAAAAAATTGAAGCCGCGATAACCAGTTCCGCAAAAGACGCGTGGGATAAAGCAGATGCATTATTATGTGACGCCGCCAACGCGTGTCGCGACGCGCAAACAGCAAATAAATTATTAAAAACAGCAGCAGAGCAGGAAAGGGATTTCTCACAACGATTCAGTGATATTGCCGTCGACCGTTTATCCGCTATTGTGGATAAAACAGCAGCAGAAACCGCGCAATTATTGATTGATTCCAATATGCCGGGCAAACGTGCTGTGGGTTTAGCTATCCTTGGTGCATCCAACGCACCCGGCGCTTTGACAGTATTAAAACAATACCTTGATAACCCACAGATTGATGATGAAGCACCGATAGAAGATGGTGCTGATGGTGTAAAACCTACAATGGATATAGCAGAAGTTGGCCGGCCATTAATACTGATTGCTGCCTTGCGGGGAATGGGCAACCTGCGCGATCCAAAAGCGATTCCATACCTTAAAGCGGCAATAAAGAAATTTAATGTTGCAAAATTCGCGGCAGGACACCCAACACCAGAAAACTTTCTTGATACCATGCCCATGGATATTAAAATATACGAACAAGCAGTGGTTTCATCAGTTTTATGCGGTGATGACACTGTCGCGAATAGCCTGATAGATTGTCTGCTGGAAAATCGCTATATTCTTGCCCGCGCCAGAATAGAAAAAAACAAACCAAAAGACAGATTAGAACAGTTACAAAGAAATTATACAACAATCATCATCTGGCAAAACAATCTATTGCGTCAACTTGAGAATATACCGGCATCTGCCCACCCCGCAATAGCAAAACGCCTGGCAACTGAAACTGACCAGCGAGTTATAATTATCGCCGCGGCAATATTTGGGAATAACAAAAAGATAACCCCGGAAGTTGCGGCAATACTGAAAACAAGCCCGATTAAGGGAATAGCAGGGATGGAAATTAAAAATTAAAAGTTAAAAATTAAAAATTAAAAATTGTAGAGATAACTACAAAATTATTGGCTGTTTATTTAAAGCCCCACCACTCAATCCCCTCCCGAAGGAGAGGGGAAGAATGTCAGGGACTGATACCGAGTGGCAAAGCCAGGAAGCTGTCTGACCCATCAATGAACTCGAATTTTAATCATTACACGGAGATTCACGGAGGGAATGGATGGTTAATAAAAATTAAAAATTAAACAGACTTATGCAAAACCCAATTATTTCTATTTTTTCTGTACGGAATGCCGGGGACGGCATTTCCTACAATTCAGGCAGGTTTTGTAATTGTCTGTAAAAATGGTTTGTTAAACCTGTTTTTTGAATATTCAGGTTGCAGGTTTGTAGTTAGGTTTATTATACAGGACTTTCCGCTTAAGGTCACTTCGACAGGCTCAGTGACCGGTCGCTGAGCCTGTCGAAGCGACCATTTTTAAGCAACTTTCTCTTTGAAAGCGAGAGTCCTGTTTTATATATACTGAAAACCGAAAACTTCAAACTGTGATTCACTTAAACCATCCCGGCGGCACCTGTTGTAGCAGGACAAATGCTATCATCCATACTATAATTGCACCATACAGGTATGGGTCGGTAAGTAATTTTTTTTCTGGTTCTTCGCCATCGTCATCTACCATTGCTTTGCGACAATAGTGCATTACGGCATAATATACTATCGGAACTGTCAGGATAAGGGCCGGATTTTTGCCGGATGCGGTGGTGAATAGCGCATAGCAGATTATCGTCATTGCGGCCGCCATATTCACCTGATGGTCCAAAAAATCCATTGAATACTTTGCCAGAACAGGCCTACTGGTATCATCGCTATTCACATTTGCCAGCTCAGCGCGTCTTTTAACCGCGGCCAGGAAAATCGCAATGAAAAAAGTGCATAAAATTGTCCATGATGTTGGCAATATCTGCACCGCGTATATGCCTGCCAGTACCCGCAAACAAAATCCGAATGCGATGGTGAGAATATCCAGAACCGGAAAATGTTTTAAATACAATGAATACAACAGGGTTATAATGGCATAAACACTGGTTACATAAATCGTTTTTATATCCAGCATCATCGCAATTGGTATGGACAACGCCACCAAAATTACCACCAGGATATACGCCTGTGGTTTTAATAATCTGCCGGAAGGAAGCGGACGATTACATTTGCGCGGATGTTTTTTATCGTATTCTATATCCAATAAATCGTTGATAATATAATTGGCTGATGAGATTAGCGAAAAGAGGAGAAATGTTAACGCGGCAGCAACTATCGCGTCATTTTGAAAATATTTACCACCCAAAAAAAGTCCGGCAAAGCAGAAAAAATTCTTCGTCCATTGTCGCGGACGCATTATTTGCAAATAGTCATTGAACTTTGCCATATTTTTATTTACCCACCTCGGGGGGATTTAGGGATTAGGGAATAGGGATTAGGGAATAGGTATTAGGTATTAGGTATTAGGTATTAGGTATTAGGTCGTTAGAAATCAAATCAGTATGAAAAATCAGGTTTTTTCAGGTCACTTCGACAGGCTCAGTGACCGTGATTTCTACCGGTCACTGGCTTGTCGAAGTGACCATTATAAAAGTTCCGCCTAAAATCCTGACTTTTTTTGTG
>CAZNLA010000583.1:0-3330 GCA_964573385.1 uncultured bacterium | reverse complement strand
GCATCTCTGTGTAACTAAAAAAATAATTTTTAATTTTGCATTTTCAATTTTCAATTTCCCCTAAACTATTCCGGTACCGCCAGGCGGGTAATGAAAGCTAAAAAGTCTCCTAATTGCTGGTGGGGGCAGCTTTCTGCGGTTTTCAATGCTTCTTCACGCAGTTTTTTTCGCAGGGAAATAGTTTTATTGAAAGCGCCTGATTCGGTATATAATTCTTTAGCTAAAGCTACTGCTGTGTTGGGATTTTCTTCGTTTTTTATGATATTCATTCTGTTTTTCGCGTCGGGACTTTCCAATGCGAAGGCGGTTAATATAGTAGGTTTTGATTGTTGCAACTCCCGTGCAAGCGCGGTTACATTATTCTTATCTTTCCATTCGCTCAGGTCATCATGTAATTGAAAAGCCTCGCCCAAATAGAGACTTAATCTGTGCAATGATTCCACTGGCACATCAATTGATGCTGCTCTTGCCCCGGTATATACCGCGGCAAAAAAAGCAGGTGAGCTTTTACCGGCGTAAATTTTTAATATTTCCGCGGGTGTTGATGTTGTTGATGACGCGGCTAATTCCGCACCCTGACCACGACACAGGCTAAGATGCGCGGTGGTAAGTTCAGTTAGTATATCCGCGATACATTCGGCACCCAGAAAATCTCGGCATTGGGTAATTAGATTATACCCGTGTCCAATAAGGTAGTCGCCAATGTTAACAGCGGGACCAATTCCAAATAAATTATGCAGGGTCTGGTTTTTTCCGCGTTTTATATCGCCATCTTCAATATCATCATGTATTAATGATGCTTTGTGCATAAATTCGATAGCCATTGCCAGTTTTTTAATGCAAACGGGGATATCAATATCTTCGTTCTGCGCATCATTGCCAAAATGCATGGTGGCATATGCAGATAATGTTATAAATGGACGTAATCGTTTACCGTCCTGTAAGACCCATCTTAACCCTTCAGTAATTGTAAAGTTATCGGTGGGGTATATGTTGGGTAATAACTCTGTAAATGTTTGTTGGGTAAATATGTTATGTGTATGCCTTAATAATGGCAAATATGTTAAAGCTGGTTTTTTATTGCTATCTTTATACTCAGTCAAAAATGTATTCAATTCGTCAGCGTCAATGGTAGTGTTAACACATCCATCATTTAATAATGGCACCGCAATATTGGGGATACTGGTTTCGCGAATATGCTGGTGTGATTTTTCTAATGAATCAAGACAAGCAGTGCCGAATACCGCATCTGCTTCGCCGCCCAATATTTTCATTAAAACTGCGGATGTACCTTCTGCAATAACTACCTGGTATCCAAGTGCGATGGCCTGTGTCCGCAATGCGGAAATATCGCAACTGCCGCATCCTCCGCAATTTAAGCCCTCGCTGTCATAACTACCTGTACATTCCCCGGCATTGCGCAAACAGTGCGGTAGCAGCAATACACGTCGATTGTAGGGTATGCTGACGAAAGCGTCATGCCAGAAAGCGTTGTGAATGGCGACCATGGTGAAACCGGTGTAATCTTCCGGCAACTTTAACTTATTAAGGATTACAGCGGAAAAAGCGGATAATTCATCGAAGGACAATGGGGACAAATCAAACCGCGCTGACAATTCTTTCTTTGCGGCATCACGAATTAACTCGCGTGTCATTGGGTCAGCAGGTACAGATTTAATTATTTCTAATTCTTGTTCCATCGTTATACCTTATTATACAAAACAGAGCATATAAAAAGGGTGTTTTTTATCAAATATTTCCATTTTTTAATGCTTCCCCGGCTAAATATAAAGAACCTGACACGCAAATAACCTTATTTGTTGCGTCAATTTTCGCCATTTTCAGCGATTCAGCATAATTTTCCGCAACTTCCGCATTAAAACCATATTTAATAGCTTCGTCCTGTAATAGTCTCGGGTTCATTGCCCGCGGGTTATCGGCGGCGGTGAATATAATTTTATCCGCGACTTTGCAATATTGCATAATCATATTTTTCCATTCTTTTTCCCGCGCAAACCCAAGAATGAAAATTATATCCATATTATGGTAACTTTCCCGTAGATATTCAATCAGTAACGAAGTCGATAATTCTTCATGTGCACCATCAATAATTATTACTGGTTCTTCACAAATCAGTTGTAATCTGCCGGGCCAATTAGTGGCAGATAATCCAAAACTGACAACACCGGAAGCGAATCGCCAGTTTTTCAATCGCAATCGATCAATTATTCCAATGGCAACCGCAGCATTCATCTGCTGATGGTTACCTTTTAATGATAATTCCAGATGATTATAATCCGCAACCGGGGTGGATATCTGCAGGCAATTGTCGCTATTGCTGATGATTATATCTTTCCAAACCTGCCATATCTCCGCTTTTTCTGTTGTTGATTTTGACTCAATCACAGCCATTGCTTCAACTGGTTGCGTTGCGCTTATAACAGGGACACCATTCTTTATAATTCCCGCTTTCTCTCCGGCGATTTTATCTATGCTATCACCTAACTCATCTGTATGGTCAAGTGCCAATGTGGTAATAGCGGTTACAACTGGTTGGCATATATTGGTGGCGTCCAGTCTTCCACCCATACCAGTCTCTAAAATCCCGATATCTACTTTTTTATCCGCGAAGTATACAAATGCCATTAACGCAATAGACTCAAAATATGTTGGTTTGTCCTGCATATCTCTGCAGGCCTCTTTTATTATTGTTCCTGCTACGGCGAAATCATCATTACTGATGTTGTTGCTGTTTATTTGAATTCGTTCATTTATATATATAAGGTGTGGTGAAGTGAATATTCCGGTTTTATAACCCGAATGTTGCAGTATCGACCCGGTCATCGCCACTGTTGATCCTTTGCCTTTTGTACCGGCTATATGTATATATGGCACCTTGTTTTGTGGGTTGCCCAGCAATTCAGCAGCAGTTTTCATCCGTTCCAGGTTAAGGTATCGTGATACATTTTTTTGTTCCGGGGTGCGTTCATAGTTTATTAGGCCATTAAGCCAGTCAATTGTTTGCTGATAATTCATGCCCTATTGTCGTCATAAATGCCATGATAGTCAATGAAAATCAGCAAATTTTGATATTTTTATTAAAAAATAAAATATTTTTAAAAAGATTTTTACAATTTTAAAACAGCAGATATAGCGTATGCGAGAGGGAAACGTGCTGTATATATGGTTATATAGTGTCGCAAACACGATAAATAGGCCTGACCTGTGGATAACTATTGGTTTTTTGTTGTTAAAAGCAGTTGACACGTTATATTTGAGGTAGTATACTTCGCCTCGTTGCCCGGCAGTGACGGGTAGTGATGTTGAAGA
>CAZNLA010000582.1:0-3359 GCA_964573385.1 uncultured bacterium | reverse complement strand
GCAACAAAAGTATGGAGCTCTCTACTCGACTTGTCCAATTTATTTGGGTTAGGGATTAGGTTCTTAGGTTCTTAGGTGTTAGATTCTTAGGTTCTTAAGGATTAGACCGTTAGCAACCAAATCCGTACAGAAACGTCAGGATTTTCCAAAGGTCTCTTAACTTACCCTCAATATAGTATCGATTTCAACCGATTTCAATATATATTAGCCACGGAGTGGCGACATTATAAACGCACCTCTCCGAGGCGTAGTCAATGTTATGTTTAATCCCCAGGCTGACACCTGGGGTTACTCATTAAAATGCCTTTACAAGGCATAAATTACTCTCAAATACGAAATCTTAAAACTTTCTTGTGTTTAACTGATACGATTTTATTTATTTTTTATTTTTTCTGAAAAATAATTGACATTCTATATATCGGGTAGTAAACTATATGGTAGTTTTTAAATGGTAAATTTATTGTGGCATTTTTTTCTTATTAAAATCATTTACCTTTAAAAACATATTTCAATGGAGGTAAAACAGATGCAAAAAACAGTCCGTTCACGAGGGTTTACCCTCATCGAGTTACTGGTCGTGATTGCCATCATCGCCATTCTAGCCGCGATATTGTTCCCTGTTTTCGCGCGTGCACGTGAAAAAGCACGACAAACTACCTGCACCAGCAATCAGCGACAGATAGCCGCTACTGTACAGATGTATGCCCAGGACCATGAAGAATGCCTGCCCGGTGAAACAGTATGGAACGACATTAAGGTTGATCCGGGAGCACTGGTATGCCCAACTCTGGGTAAATCTGCTCCTAATGGCTACGTTTATTGCGCGCAGATTGCCGGTAAATCTATCGGTGCCATTGCAGACCCTTCCGGTACTCTGGTTACTGCCGATGGTGCACATGCCGCAACAACTACCACCGTTGCAAACGTTGCGTATTCATATGGCGATTATGACCCGCGGCATAGCGGTAAATGGATTGCCAGTTTTGTGGATGGTCATTGTGAGCAAACACTTGCCAGATCAATAGCAGGTGATCTTTTTACTGACCCGTCCAACCTTAATGTACTTGAATGTTGGAATCCAAATGGCTCTTACGGCTTAACCGCCGTATCAACAGGTGGCGGTGACCCCTTAAGAGCAATAAATTATTCACCTCCCGGTGGTAGTTTCCGTATGGCAGGTAATGGTGTGTCCGGTGGTGTTAAAGCTACTTATACTTTCAAAGAAGCAATTAATATCGGTAAAATTATGATTGCTTTCCGGCAAGCTGATCATGCGCCAACTACTTTTAATTACACCGTTAAAGACCAAAATGGGATATTAATGACCGGTAACACATATCCATCTTCAACCAATGGATGCATAATTCAAAGTGTAAACGGAAAAAACAGTAAATATGTTGAATTATCTTTTAATCCTTCAGATTCAACATATAACGTAATTGAAATTGTCCATTTTGGCGCTTATCCTGCCAAGGGTGAACCGGCGGCATTGGACGGATCCTATAATATTCTGAATCAGGAAAAATCAATTATGATGGTATCCGGCACCGGATATTCACCGGAATGGTATTCCGGCAATTACAACCCTTCATAT
Organism: uncultured bacterium; assembly: GCA_964573385.1. Taxonomy (GTDB): domain Bacteria; phylum Armatimonadota; class Hebobacteria; order CAIYQO01; family CAIYQO01; genus JBAXQQ01. Next base: position 1,765 of record CAZNLA010000582.1, on the reverse strand, counting down.
CCAAATGGTGTAAAACCATCTACAACTGCCGGTAGTTTGACAATGAAATTATCGAAACCTTATACCCTTACCGGTGCCGCTATGGTAAATTATGATTCTGGTCGCTGCATGAAAGGTGCTACACTTGAAACATCATCAAATGGTGCCAGTTGGACAACAGTATATGGTAGTCCCAGTACTGATTATTATTATAATGCTGCCACTTATGGATACCTTCCATTCGCCAGTGCTACAACCGCACAATGGGTACGATTATCCTGGGGTGCAAATACCAATAACGTAGAAATAACTCAATTCCAGCTATTTGGCAAGGTCAGTCAATAACCGACAAATCAGTATTTGAATAAAAGATTATATAAACGGCGCCAATCAAATATTAATTGAAACTGGCGCCGTTGAAATATATATCAGTTAAAGGAGAAAAACCATGTCCCGTTTTCTTTCCGTATTGTTGATAGTTGTATTTATATCAGCAACCTATGCCGCACAGGTGCAAATCACCTTCCCTCTGGGCCGCGTTGCCTATCAGACAAATGAACAAATCGATTTGTCGGTGGTGCGCAGTGATACCCAGGCCCTGACAGCAGACACCCTGACAATGACGGTGTCCGGCGATGAGACCGGCAAAATGGTTTTCACCTTTCCCGCAAATGCTGTACCACTGGTTGGCACAGAGGCACGCACTACAGAACATCTGCGCCTAAATGGGTGGTTGTTGCGTCCGGGGAACTATAATGTGGATGTGGCGGTAAATGGTGCCACCGCGCAACAGAAATTTGAGGTTTACAGCCATCTGCGCAAAAGCAGTTTTCGTACCATAGATTGGGGTTGCCCTACTAATGGCGCGGCGCAAACTATTCTGGGTGAAGATGGAATGGGATTCAACCTGCTACTCGCCAGTTATGGCGGACATGACCAAAACGCTAATATCCGCGGTGGTATGGATTACATGCGAAACTGTACCCAGGGTGGCGCGCATCAGATGGATATGCGGTTGGAATGCGATTGGTCAGACCCATATGTATTAATCGGTGGACGTGCCCGTGTGGAACGCGAAGCATTGAAAGACCGTACCAGCCCGAATGTCATTGGCGTCCATTTTTATGATGAACCGGGACTTACCTGGTGGAATAACCCACGAACCAAAGAGTTCACCGGTCATAATGTCCCCGCCCAGGACCGGGCATTTAAATCCGCGTTTGATAAAGATGCGTTACAATATAACGATGTAAAACCGGATAATCCTGAAAAGGTCTCCCAATGGGCCGATTTTGTCCGTTGGAAACAATCTTTTATGCAGGCCGCCTGGAAAGATGCCGCATATGGCGTCAGCCTAATCCGCCCGGATTTCATCTCTGCCACCCAAAGCGTTTATGGCTGGCACGCCTTTGGCGATGGATATTATTTTAACATAACAAAAAATCTGAATGTAATCAGCGGCCATGGCGGATATGACGATTATGCCGGTGGATTCCTTAACCAGGCATTTTATCAGGAGATGGGCAGAATTCGCGAATTGCAAAAACCCACATGGTACCTGCCTACCTGGTGGGATATGAACCCGCAATTATACCGGTTGGAGCAGAACCTGGCTTTCATCACTAATCTGCAGGGAATCTGCAAACCACCCAATGCTGCCAATGACCCGTATAAACTGGCCTCTGCAGATGGCGTGGTGGAAACCAATAAAATGATGGCGCGTCTGGGTACAGTATTCACCACCATGCCGGTAACCCGCAGCGAAGTGGCGGTGCTTTACTCGATG
>CAZNLA010000581.1:0-3362 GCA_964573385.1 uncultured bacterium | reverse complement strand
ACAAGTTTTCAGTTGTCAGTTTTCAGATGTGGTCACTTCGACAAGCTCAGTGACCGGTAGAAATTACGGTCACTGAGCTTGTCGAAGTGACCATTATAAAAGTTCCGCCTAAAATCCTGACTTTTTTGTACGGAGTTGGTTGCTAACGGCTTAATCCCTAAGATCCTAAGCTTCTAAGAACCTAACACCTACACTCCCCCACCTACTTATCAACCGGCGCCGCACATCTGAAACCTATATAGCTTATTTTTAATACCGGGCCACAATAACCACGGTCAATCGCGCGCAGGTATCTGGGATTATCGCTGCGCCATGAACCGCCACGCAATACCCGGAAAGAACCTGAAACGGGGCCGGTTGGGTTTTTAAGGGGGGAAATTTTATAGTATCCTTCATCATACCAATCTGCGCACCATTCCCACACGTTGCCTGCCATATCCATGACTCCATACGGGCTTGCACCTGCCGGATAACTTCCCACCTGGGAGGTACTTTTTTCCGGATTTTCTTTACCTATTGGATTACAGCATTTTGTCGTGTCCCATTTTGAACCCCATGGAAATGCCCGGCCATCTGTACCGCGCGCGGCTTTTTCCCATTGTGCTTCGGTTGGCAACGTTGCACCTGCCCAATCCGCGTATGCTTTGGCGTCATTCCAATTTACATTAACAATAGGGTGGTTATCCTGCCATTTCCAGGGTGGCTCTGTGGGCATACTGCGATGTGTGTCGTCGCAAAACTTACGGTATTGCGCAACAGTCACTTCATTTTTGTACATATAAAACGCGTCTATATCCACTTTTTTGTCTGTTAGTTCGCTGATATACCATTCTCGCTTGCTGCTGGGGTTAGATTTTAAAAGCGTAGCGAGTTGTTTTATGCTGGTACCCATCTGAAATTTTCCTGCTGGAATTAATACCATTTCCGCATTATCTTTGGTGTTAACCTTTGCAGATGGCAATTGCGATGCAAGAGTATTTGATGGAGGGCCCATTGCGAATATCGGGCATACTAAAAGTGATGCTGACAACAATGCTATTAACGTGATTTTAATCATAAACAGGCATCCTTTGAAGAGTGTAGATACTGAACATTCGTTTTTAATGTCGAAAGCCGACGTTGTTGAATGTGATGGAACTAATGAACAGAATTGTTCTTAAATAATATTACCCATGGTTGATTAATTCGTCAATACTACTTTATTCCACCTTTTATAATCAAATTATCGACGGATGTCATTTTTTAAGCTAAAATAAACCGGCACTGCTTATAACTTTAATAGTTGTATTCCCGGAGGTTTGTCAGGTGTTTCGTAATGTTGATGCTCAGGTTTCTCTTCCACGTATGGAAGAGGCAATAGTAGAATGGTGTCGCGATTCCGGTGTGATTGAGCGTTCGCTGAAAGGCAATCCGGATGGACCGGATTTTATATTTTTTGAAGGTCCACCCACGGCTAATGGTCGTCCCGGAGTGCACCATGTATTGGCGCGCGCATTTAAAGATATTATTTTGCGGTACAAACGCATGGGTGGCTATAACCTGATTGGTGCCCGGGGTGGTTGGGATACCCAGGGATTACCGGTTGAGGTGGAGATAGAAAAAGAACTTAATCTGAATGGAAAGCGTGACATTGAAAAATATGGCATCGCTCCATTTAATGAAAAATGTAAATCATCCGTATTCCGTTATGTGCAGGAATGGGAAAAGATGACTGACCGTATTGCGTATTGGGTAGACCTGCAGGACCCGTATGTAACCTATACTAATGAATATCTGGAATCAAACTGGTGGATATTAAAAACGTTATGGGATAAAGGGTTGTTGCACCGCGATTACAAGGTGAATATGCATTGTCCGCGTTGTGTTACCACTTTGTCTGACCACGAAGTAGCACAGGGATATAAAGATGATACAGAAGACCCGTCAGTTTGGCCAAAGTTTGAGATAATCCCGGGCAATCTGCCGGAGGCATTTGCCAAATTAGCCAGTAATGGTCCGATGTATTTCCTTGCCTGGACTACCACACCATGGACATTGCCGGCAAACGCGGCAGTGGCATTAAAACCGGATGGCATTTATGCCGCAGTGAGAAAAGATGACGAAATCTATATTCTTGCCAAGGAATTAATTGAACGTAACCTGGGTGAAGAAGTTGAGATTTTAGCGGAATGCACCGGAAATGAATTAGATGGTGTTAAATATAAAAGCCTTATATGGGTGTGCTGGGTGCCGGTGATGATGCAGGTTTAGAAAATGCCTGGCATGCCATTGTGGATGATTATGTATCATTGGGCGATGGTACCGGAATTGTGCATATTGCCCCTGCGTATGGCGACCTTGAAATCGGGCGTCGTCATAATTTGCCGACATTATTCAGTGTGGATTTGCACGGTGCAGTTTTACCACAATTTGAGTTTGTTGCCGGCCAGTTCTTTAAAGATGCGGATTCGAAAATTATTAAAGAACTTAAATCGCGTAACTTGATGTTTAAAAACGGTCGCGTTAAACATACCTATCCATTTTGCTGGCGTTGCGATTCACCGTTACTTTTCTACGCAAAAACATCATGGTATATCCGGACAACAGCGAAAAAAGATAAATTGGTAAGTGGTAACCATGATATCAATTGGGTGCCGGACCACATTAAACATGGTCGTTTTGGCAACTGGTTGGAAAATAATGTTGATTGGGCCATCAGTCGTGAAAGATACTGGGGAACACCATTACCAATATGGGAATGCGGTTGTGGTCAAACTGACTGTATCGGCAGCGTAACAGAGTTAAGCGAAAAAGCAGGACGCGACTTGAGCAGTCTTGACCTGCATCGTCCATATGTTGACGAGATAATTCTGCCATGCGAAAAATGTGGTGGCGAAATGCGTCGTATTGTCGATGTCGCGGATGCCTGGTTTGATAGTGGTGCAATGCCGGTTTCTCAATGGCATTACCCATTTGAAAATAAGGATTGGGTTGAAAAACATAATGCGTATCATGCTGATTTTATCAGTGAAGCTATCGACCAGACCCGTGGTTGGTTCTACAGTCTGCACGCGTTGTCAACATTATTGTTCGACCGTCCCGCTTTTAAAAATGTTATTTGTTTAGGCCATATTCTGGATGAAAAAGGCCTGAAGATGAGCAAACATAAAGGGAATGTCGTGAATCCCTGGACGGTTTTGGATGAACAGGGGGCCGATGCTTTGCGTTGGTATTTATATACCTGTTCCACCCCGGGTAATCCCCGCAGATTTTCGTCGTCCTTAGTTAGCGAGACTGTACGAAAATTCCTATTAACCCTTTGGAATACTTATTCATTCTTTGTAACCTATGCCAATCTTGATGGTATAGACGCAGATGCGTTG
>CAZNLA010000580.1:0-3373 GCA_964573385.1 uncultured bacterium | reverse complement strand
GGTTAGCGAGTTTTTTACCTGAAGAATGACGACTGGTTACTCCCTGTGTATAGCTTAATGAAGTAATACCAATTATTGTCATACCCTTTTCTTTTGCGGCTATTGCCATATCAATTACAACTGCGTTACGTCCGGATGTTGATGCAATTATCAATACATCTCCCGTTTTTGCTGGGGACGAGTTTATTAATTCCGCACCTAAGCCGGGTATTCTTTCAAACTTTGATGTTTGTGTCATTGGCCGGACAAATAGATTCATTCCATGTGGATAAATCGGATTAATTAACATCAATCCGCCGGTCCTGTATACCATCTCTTCAGTTGGTATAAACGAATGACTGGCACCAAATGAAAAAATGCAGTGATTGCTGACAATTGCATCTACTAAAACATCGGCAGCATTTAGAATATTATCATATTGGTTGTCAGTTACTCGTTGTAATGCATATAATGCTTCTTCAAGATATTTTTTTGCTGACATATTAAAATCCTCTGCGATTGTATTCGGCACGGCTTTTGTCGTAATATTCCTGACCACCTTCACGGTTGATACTCATGAAGACACTTGGTGGTGTTCCCGCCGCAACCATTTTTTCAATTACTTTTTCCCATAACATCCATCCGGCAATAATATTACCTACACCTGAAACAGGTAGCAATTTAAAATCATAACCGGGTAATTCCACTGCGGCATCACCATATGGTGCACCATCATCAATAGCCACATTTGCAACTTCAAATAGCTTTTTACCTGATGGATGTTGTGCTTTTACCTGATTAGTGTAATCCATGGAAGTAAAACCAATCACTTTCATACCGATAGATTGACATTGTAAAGCTAATTCAACAGGTCCTTTATTTTTTCCGGAAACGGAGCCAATTAACATGACATCTCCTGAACGAAGATTGCCATTTTGTATCGCAAAACGAATGTTTTCTACATCCCGGTCTATTTCTGATTTCCGTGGTCGGTCTTTAAGGCAATCAGCCACCGGATTGCTAATATTAATATTGTAAGAAAACGATTGTAATGCCGCTAATCCACCGGCACGGTTTAAGAAATCCCATTGATTACTATGGCCAATTTCAGAACAAAAAATCGCACCATTATGAGTTAAAGATTCAACAATAATGTCGGCAGCTTTTTCAATAATTGGTGCTTGTGATTCTTCGAGATGATTGATAACCTCCCGAATTGCTACAGAATAACGTGATGTCATTTTTCTACCTTCTTATATTTTATTTTCTTTTAATTTAAGGAATGATGATTTGATTTTTAATCTCAACGTATCTTTATCACCAAATTCCAGTTGCTGTAAAACTTTCAACGCCATACCAAAAACCGGAGGTTCTTCTAAGCGCATAAATCTTAGATTTGGTGCGTATTTGCGTACACATTCGCAAAAATGTTGCCAGTAAATATCCGAATACATTATCACACTCCCAGTTCCTATGACAGGGAGATTATCATTAAATATTCCAAGATGATCAACAACATCCCATGTGCTATCTGCGATATCTTCTGCTACTTTTTTTATAATATTGATTGCTATTAAATCGCCAGTATTTGCAATAGTATCAACAACTTTGGCAAAGCGTGCTATTTCAGAACGGTCAGGATTTGATAGCATGAAATCTATCATTTCTTTTCTTACATTTCTTTGTCCCGGTTCCAGTCCTAATTGTTCAAGAATGGCCTCAGTAAGAGCAGTTGTGTGACGTGGATGCCAATATGATTTTGCTATTGCGCGAATTGCCATCAGGCCGATTTGATAACCTCCACCATGGTCACCTAAAAGAGGTCCCAGTCCATCAAGGTATTTCCGGTTACCATTTTCAGTTGCTCCATAAACGACTGCGCCTGTTCCAGCTAAAATAACTATTCCATATTCTTCACCGGTAAGAGCAAATGCAGGATCCTGTTCTGAAACACATCGTAGTCGGATACTTTCTACCCGCAATTCACTAAAATTAATAGGAGGAAGGGTGTGATTAAAACCAACGAATATCAATTCGTCACATTCATGATTACCTATTGCCTGATGGATGGCAGTAGAAATTGATTTGTAACTACGACCACTGCCAATTGGGCCTTTACCTTTACCAGGATTTTCGGCGCCAACACGTCCATAACCCAATACTGTACCATCATCTTTGACTAATAAAGCATCACATTTTGAACCACCGGAATCTATTGCTAAAACACAACGCATGTAAAACCTCGTACAAATAATTAGTAATGTTTCTGTAAACACGGGCATAATAAGCGTATGAAGATAATATGTCAATGCTAAAATTGCATTTATTTAGAATTATTTACGTATTTTTTTATAGCTTCAATTATTGAATAATTCCCCGGGTATCCTTCACGGATATAGAATGATTTTCTTTCTTTATTAAGAATGAAAATTGTGGGTACTCTTCTTACTCCTAATTTCTGACTCCAGGTAGTGTCATCCAATAGAACAGGGAAAGGGATTTCTTTCTTTTTCACCAGCGGTCGTATCTCTTCGGTGCGTTGGCCGTCGATGCTGACAGTCCACAGGGTGAAGTTCAACTCTTTTTGTTTGGCGGACAGTTCTTTTATATATGGCAGCGCTTTTTCCCAGGTGTCGCACCAGAACGCCCAGAATACCACCACCACGTATTCAGTCTTCACATCAGCCATTTGCCGGCGGTTAGCGTTCAGGTCAAAAAAAGCGGCATCTGCCATTGACGACACCACGCGGGTAGGTAATGTTTTTTTGTCCTCCCCGCTGATATTCAAGGTCAAAATTATTATTAATATCGAAATAATAACCGGTCGCAAGATTTATTCCTCAGTCACGTTAAGCCGAACGAACTTGCCTTCGCCACGTACTTCGGGTTGGTACATTAACCATGCAGAGGTGGGACGTATGCGGTATTTTCCCGGTGATTCGGTACGCAGGAAATAGGTTATAGTTTGTTCACCTTTACTTACATTATCAAAATAATACAGTATCCGGTCGTCCCATACTTCAGTACGGTTGTAAGGTTGTTGATAGTAATATTCATAATCATCGTTGAATGACGAGGTGATTTCACAACCTGCTGGTAGTGGTTCTTCCAACAACATATAACGGAAGTTCTGGTTGGCGGTTAATGTTGTAGTAACCTGTATCATTGCACCGGGTGGTTGGTTACCCGCATCAATCGGGTCTTCTGACACTACGGTGTATTTCCGGGTGATACGAATATCGCTAGTTGATGGTGTTGTCTGTTCCGCTGGTAAAACATAGTGAATGCGCGAGTTCCAGTACAGGTTTCCGGCTCCGTTTTTCACCAGTTCAATCTCATTTTCGCCTGCGTTAAGTTCCGTCGCTGGTACGGTGATGGTAATCGGATCGAGAAA
>CAZNLA010000579.1:0-3396 GCA_964573385.1 uncultured bacterium | reverse complement strand
TACAATAAAGATAGATTAAGATTGGAGTGGGGGATATTAACAAATGAGGTTGTTATAACTACATTAGGCAGACCCGGTAAGCAAAAAGGATATGATTTATTGTTTGAAATAATTAATTATATTGATATACAAAAATTAAACAAAAAATTTATTCGCTTTATTATCCCAATGGAAAATGGATATGAAAAGAAATCAGAATACATTAATCAAAATATCAAAGCCGACTATATACCTTCAGTCACAGAACCTGGCGAATTATTAGCATTGTCAGATATTTATATTTCAACTGCAAGATGGGAAGGCGGACCATATGGAATTTTAGAGGCCATGCAATATGAATTACCTATTGTTGCTACTGATATACCCGGAAATACGGATTATGTCGTTAATAATGAAACAGGTTTGTTAACTCCCATGTGTGTTTGTGATCTTATTAACTCATTAATAAGATTGATTAATGATGATGAATTACGGTTGAAATTTGGCAAGCAAGGTAAAATAATTGTTCACGAAAATTATTCTATCACTAAAATGATTAATGAATACAGAGAGATTATTTTAGAATCCAGCCGAAATAATTGATACATGTTTAATAATTACCTACTTTTGGGTATTTCTATATTAGTTGTATCTTATCAAAGATAAGGTTAATTTGGTAATATAAATACAGACAATCCCTTTTTCTTTACATAGAAAATGGGAGTTTCTGTTTTTATAACTATATTTTTTATGGTGTAATCTGTGGGAGATTAATATTATGAGTGAAATTAAAAATGATGATAAGAAGATTTTCGTTGCAAAGGCGGGATTGGAAGATGTCGTTGCCGGTACTTCTGAAATTTGTTTTATTGATGGAAAAGAAGGTAAATTAATTTATCGTGGTTATGACGTTGCTGATTTAGCCGAACATAGTACTTTTGAAGAAGTAGCATATTTATTATGGTATGGCAGATTACCCGGCAAAATTGAATACCGCGCTTTTCTTGATGGTTTTACCGGATCAACTGAATTGCCAATTGAAACGGTAATGATTTTAAGAATGTTTCCAAAGATTGCTACCCCGATGGAAGTATTACGAACTGCTGTATCATCATTGGGACACTGGGACCCGGATAGTGGTAATACACATCTGGATGCGTGTTTACGAAAAGCTCAACGTTTAACTGAGCGTATACCATTATTGATTACCGCTCATCAACGTTTGCGTTCCGGTTATGAACCGATACACCCTATACAAGGGAAAAGCATTGCATATAATTTTTTATATACTCTGCTTGGAAAAGAACCAGACCCACTTGTAGAAAAGATTTTTGATTTATGTCTGATATTACATGCTGACCATGAATTAAATGCTTCAACATTTGCTGCTCGTGTGACTGCGGCAACACTTGCGGATATGTATTCATCTGTAACCAGTGCAATTGGTGCGCTAAAAGGCCCATTACATGGAGGCGCTAATGAACAGGTTATGAATATGATATTGGAGATAGGAACTCCTGAAAAAGCAGAAGAATGGATAAAGAAAGCATTAGCTAATAAAGTGAAAATCCCTGGATTTGGGCATAGAGTATACAGAACAGAAGATCCCAGGGCAACTGTATTACGTAAGTTCGCAAGACAATTGTCAGAGGCGCAGGGAGATACCAGGCTATTTGACATTGCATCCATTATTGAAACTGCAGTACGAGCAAATACCAAAGTTTATCCTAATGTTGATTTTTACAGTGCCATTGTATACCATGCAATGAATATACCTACAGAGTTATTTACACCTATATTTGCTATGAGTAGGGTGACGGGTTGGACTGCACATATTATGGAACAATGGGGGAACAACAGAATTATCAGACCACGTGCTGAATATGAAGGAATGGTTGATCAAAGATATATATCAATTGATGAAAGATAGATTTTTTCAAAACCGTCCTTAAAAAAGACGGTTTTTCTATATTGGGTATGGTAAAATATTTGTGTTGAATATGTATATTCAATAATTTAAAGGAGGTATAGAGTTGAAAACAAAACAAATGCTATTTGCAGCAGTTTTACTCATTGGTCTGGTTGTATTTGCTTTTACGCAAGGACATGACTGGGGTGGACCCGGTGGTAATGATGAAGGTGGTGGCAGACCACCAATGCAGCCTGGCGGAATGCGTGGTATGTTTGGTATGTATGGTGATATGTCACCGGAAGTTATTACAAAAGTTAAGACCATTATGGAATCCGGTGAAAAATTGGCAAAACCGCATAAAGACAAAGCTATTGCGATTCAGGCAGAAATTCAAACCGCGTTTTTAGCTAAAAAAGTTGATGTCAAGAAAGTTAATGCGCTGATAGCCAAAGAAGGAGCGGAAAATATTGCGGCACGTCAGGCGTTAACTGCTTCATTGATTAAGTTAAAACCAATACTAACAGAAGAACAGTTGAAAAGAATGATTTTAACTAGTAGCGCAACCATGGGGATGCGTCGTCGGATGGGTGGTGGACCCGGTGGTTTCAACCAGAATCCTAACCCGGGTACAAAACCTATAATAAAACCTGGTACAAAGCCAACTGCTAAACCTGTTAAAAAATAGGATTTTAATTCATCAGCATAAAAATTAATTTTATGCTGATGAATATTTATTAGTTAATTCTATTTTAATTGCCTGACTTAATTTGCTATAATTAATCCACAAAGGGGAACTAATAGTGCAGAAAATTCAAATATATGATACAACATTGCGTGATGGTGCTCAAGCCGCTGGAATTTCTTATTCAGTAAATGATAAAATTCGTATTGCTCAGCATTTGGATATGCTGGGTGTTGATTATATTGAAGGTGGTTGGCCATCTCCAGCAAGTCCACGTGATATGGAGTTTTTTGCGGCAATGCAAAACAATCCACTTAAAAATGCAAAGCTTGCAGCATTTGGATCTACGTGTAGAAGTAATGTTGCAGCTAAAGATGATGACCAGTTATTGCAATTAGTTTCTGCGGGTACTAAAGTAATTACAATTTTTGGTAAATCATGGGACTTGCATGTAATCCATGCGATTAGAACTACACCGGAAGAAAACCTGCGTATGATAGAAGATTCTGTATCATTTTTAGTCAGTCAGGGTGTTGAAGTAATATATGATGCTGAACATTTTTTTGATGGCTATAAAGCGAACAGTGAATACGCATTAGCAACTATTAAAGCTGCCGAAAAAGGTGGGGCATCAAGAATCGTCTTGTGTGATACAAACGGTGGTAGCATGGTCAGTGACTCTCTTCAGGGAGTTATTGCCGCGTCAGGTGTGGTGCAATTGCCAATTGGCATACACGCGCATGATGATAGTGGTTTAGCCGTAGCTATTTCATTGGCTGCTGTTCAGGCAGGTGCAAATCATATTCAGGGAACAATAAACGGG
>CAZNLA010000578.1:0-3399 GCA_964573385.1 uncultured bacterium | reverse complement strand
GTGTGCTCTTCCGATCTCGCATTCGATTGATAATATCAATTTGTAAAAAATTGGTAAAAACAGATATTTTTCTAACCCCCTCTGTCTAATTTAGAGGGGGTCTTATTTTAATTTGCAGAAAGTATTAATATAATACATGCTTGTTAAAATTACATCATTACAGGAATATGTTTTATATCCATATCATATCAATTTTGTGTAAAATCGGGATGGCTTAATCTGTGTGTGAGAAACATTGATAAATGAGGAAAATAATGAAAACTTTAAAACTTTTTCTATTACTATTTTTATGTATACCGGCATTTGCTCTTGAGATTGAAGTGCCGGTATGTAAAGATGTCGTATCAGCACAGGATTTTGTTAAAAAAGCTCAGGCTACAGCAAGGTGTTATGTTGCTGATTTAAGCATGGCATTAAATGGCACACTTATTAAAGGCAGCACTGACGGTATTTTATCCCCCGGTTGTTACCGTGCGCGTATGTCATTAGCATTGGCACCATTAGGCGACCCTATAACCTGTGCAATGACCGTTAAAGTTACCGCCGGTAATAATTCTCAGGTTTTGTCCCCGCTATATTTTGCCGAACCAGCCAAATTTAATGATGTCGTTATCTATTTTACTGTGTCTGATGCGGCACCACAGCAGATATCAGTATCATGGGAAGGTGTAAAAAAGATAAAAGCGGCAACAACGGCGAATGACGACCCAGACCCGGATGCCAAAGATAATGTTGATGACGGTGGTATTTTCCCCGAACCCGCCGAAGATAAAATGGTAAAGTTCGCGGATTTAAAAGATTGCAAATTTTATATAGCAGCACAGGGAGTTTGTGTGGAAAAATTATCGCCGGTAGCAGTAACAAAAACAGCGATAGAAAAAGTGACATATAAAACAAATGAGACAGCAAAAGGAAATGTAACATTAACAAATTTCAGCACTGAACCTGCAGATGTAAAATTAACTGTGGCGTTGGAATATGGTTTATCCGGACAACGTATTATTGAAAGTAAAAATTACACCATAGCAGGTAAAGAAACTGTGAATTGGGCCGGCGACTTTACCGTTAAGGATTTGCGTTACGGGGTTGAATTAAAAGCATCGGCAGTTGTCAACGGATATGAACCTTCAGCAAAAGGTGATATCTTTGCGGTGAATGATAATATCTATGAAAGCGCGATGATTGGCGCCATGGGTGGTGGCACATTGGCACCAACCAGTATGGAATATGCCCGTGGCAAAGCACTGGAGTTTCGTAACAAAGGATTCACCGGGTTTGAAACTTTCTTTTGGGCGCCTTGTGATATGCTGGAGTTCACCCCGGACCAGGAAGATTTTTTTGGCGGGCAAACGGCATACCCCGCCACAGTAACCGGAACAAAAAATGTTGTCGCAGCATTCCATGAACAAGGGATGATAACTACATTTTATTCCAACTTATGGGGTGGCAGCGGTCCCCCGGCATTTGATAATATGCGTAAACACCCGGAATGGTTCGCCCACGGCAATTTTAATTCGTATGTTGTAGCCGATTGGGATTTATTGGGTAATTCCGGTGGCGACATGAAGAATCACCACATTAGAGCACCGGGAATAGAATGGGCGTTCACCCAGATAGATGTACAACCACCGGATAGTTTATTTAAATGGCATGCGCAGGAGATACTTGATTCGCAAAAGATGTTCGGGTGGGACGGTATTCGTTATGACTCATCATATAGCCGTTACTGGCAGGTTCGCGCTATGCGAATTATCCGCGATAAGGTTGACAATAAACTGAAGAACTTCGGTTGGGGATACAACGCCTTCGCGTTTAACGATTATTACAACAACGCTCTTGACACCCTGATACATAATGGCGGAATGGTGATGGCAGAAGCCATACGTTTAGACCGTATGGGTGGCAATGTGGCACAGTACCTGAATGAATTAAATAATTGGCGTAACATTGTCTGGCCGTATAGTGGTCATCTGGGACCATTATACGCACCACCTACGATTCCGGATTCAAAGGTTACCCCGGAATCATCCCGGGCTACCGCGGTGGATGGCATCTATGTTTCATCTGCCGTTCTAGCTGCCGGTGCGCACCCTTATTACCATCCATTGGAAAATGAAACCGGAAAGTTCGGACGTTTTGCCTTACGGTATGGCGAATATATCTGGGATAACCGGATGCGACCTGTGTTGAATCCGGATAGCGTTGTGGCGTTTGGTAATAATGCAAATCCATGTCAATGGAAACCACTGGTACGAACCCTCAATATGGGTGACAATAAACGTCGGCTAACCATTCACATCTTAAATATTGACCCTAATTACCGGGCATATGTAAATTTCAACATGAAGGTATCACCACCCATGCGCAACCTGCCGGTTACATTAACGTTACCCGGCGCCACGGTTACCGGTGTATGGACACTGACCCCGGTGCCAGTGCCTACACAATCTACCTTGAAATATACTAATACCGACGGTAAAATTAATATTACTGTGCCGGAAATACGTTTTTACAATATTCTGGTGGTGGAATATACATCTGACCAGCCATTACTGGAACCATTAAATCCAAAATATGCCACTGATTCTAATATGCAGGACTGGTATATAATCGGACCTTTCCCCAGCAACCTTGAGTTCTCCGGATATGACACTGTTTACCCGCCGGAAAAAGAGATTAATCTGGAAGCAACTTACCCCGGCGTTGAAGAGAAACCGGTAAAATGGAAACAATACCGAAAAATCGGTGACCCGGTACAATCATCTTTATTTGTAGATTTGGGATTATCTTTAAAAGAGAGTTCCGGTGTATGCGGATATGCCTACACCAAAGTAATTTCTGACCGTGACCGCGATGCGATGATATTTGCCAGCCAGGACGACACGATGACGGTATGGTTAAATGGTGAAAAAGTCATGGAAACCGGCAAAAAAGAATGCGAAATTCAACTTGACCAATCAAAAGCAGCCATTAAACTTAAAAAAGGTGAAAATAATATCCTCATTAAATGCTGTCAGAAATGGTTATCATGGGGGTTCCTCTTCCGCATCGCTGATAAAGACGGACGACCATTGACCGACGGAATTACCTATAAATTTACAAAGGATTAAGATGATGAAAAATATTTTTATAAAAAACTTTCTCAGAAAATCAATAAATAACAGTGAACACAGGGAATCAGAAAATTCATCTTGTTTAAAAGTAAATGTAATATATCATCATCTTAAAACGATATTCATTTTACTTACAATAATCATCTCAACTATACTCACCTGTGCCGGTCCTGATGATATTGCCACCGGCAAATCACCAATCGCGCCACAATTCGGTTGGACATATCCGGCATCAGGTGCGCGTAATATTCATATGTTACGCGGATTATGGACAGAACAATATCAT
>CAZNLA010000577.1:0-3438 GCA_964573385.1 uncultured bacterium | reverse complement strand
TAAAATATTCTTCCATAATACACAATAATAAAATTTAAGATTAGATTAATGAATAATTAAAATATCATTAAATTATACAGCACATTTTACTTTAAATTAAATGTGCTAAACAGATTCAAATATTGTATAATTGACCCGGACATATCTTTTGTTTTCAGGTATAACATGATAAAAAAACTTCAACAAGCTTTTACTGATACACAACTGGTGCAGTCATTTTCCGGCGTACGTACTGTTATGGGCTTTGGGCCGGATATTTCTGAACATCATTATATTTTGGCTATGGTATACGGGTATTATTACGCGGTGAATTTTCTCGGGTCAAAATCTGATGCCACTGTATTATTGGGACGCGATCCGAGGCCAACCGGTAAAATTGTGGTGAGGGCATTGGGACGCGGTTTTCTTGCCGGTGCTGCTGCTGCCGGGACAAAGTTAAAAATGACAAATCTCGGTATCATCACCACACCATTGGCAGAAACCGCCATACGCGCATTAAATGCTGATGGCGGTGTAATGGTAACCGCCAGCCATAACCCAATTGATTCCAATGGTTTCAAGTTTCTATCCGGTTGTGGGTGGAATATGCCCAATTCCGCACCGGCAGGGGCATTACTTTCCAGTGCGATGATGGCAGAATTAATTAAATCTGTAGCTAATGCAGTTGATATATCTGAATATACTGATAAATTTGACCCGGTTGATGTTGATGTTACTCTGCATGACCAGATACACGATTTACAGCGGGTGATTGCTGAACGTGCTTATCTGGATGGTATCGGGTTGGACTGGGGATTAACCCCGCATTGTTTGAAACCATATACATTAGGCCCGGTATTGCTGGACCCAAATGGTGGCGCCGGATGTGGTATTGGAGCCCGGGTACTTAACCATTTTGGGGTGCGGGTAATTGAGGTTAACGCTGAAACCGGGCAACCGGAACACGGTATAGATACTGATGGAATAGACCCGGCCAACGGTCGCCACATGTTATTACGGGTTGCCCGTGCTGCCGCCCGAGAACGCACACATTTTGGGGTGGCATTTGATTATGATGCTGACCGCGGCAACATGGTATTGCCCGGAGACAACGAAAACGCGATTTTGCCGGCACAAAGGGTAGCGACATTTAATATAGCGTTGTTGCTTACCCACCGCCAATTGCAGGAACCTCAGGAACGACCATTGGCAGTAGTGGTATCTGACGCGACATCGTTGGCAAGCCATCGGGTAGCGGAAAAGTTTGGCGCTAAAGTTTTTCAGGTGGAAACCGGTGAAATTAACGTGGTCACCAAAATGGCGACACTGCGCGCGGATGGTTATGATGTGCCAATTGGTGTTGAAGGCGCAAATGGTGGAACAATATTTGCCAGTGCAACATGTCGCGATGGATTGCAGGTAGCACTGGGAGCAGCACAGGCGGAGTCAACACCATTACTGGCAGAGACGATGTTAAAAGAATTGCAGGAAATATCGCAACATGAAATTGATACAGAACATCCGGTAACACTGGCAGAATTGGTGTCAGCAGTACCTTTGTATCATAATGTAATGAGCAAACTAAAATCGCCACCAATAGAACAAGCCGTTGTAAAAAATCGTCTGGAGAAGATTTTTGCAGAGAAATATTGGCAAAAAATAGCAGATAGATTTGATTCGTATATATATGAAAATTTTGAAGGTACAACAGTTGGACCAAACCGCACTGGTGATGAAAGTGGCGCATGGCGGATAATGCTGAACAGCGCAAATCGTTCCGCGATCATTTTCCTGCGCGGCAGTCGTACTGAACCGGGGATATGGCGGGTTATAATAGACGCGTCAGATGAAACAGATTTTAAAATATTAAAAAATATAGCAGATGATTTATTTAAAGACGGTTTTGCGTAAATTAAAAAATAGAAAGTGTTAATATTTATCGCGAATTTATATGATAATGGGACAGCAGAAAATCTACTGTCCTAATATAACACTGAAAATTTCAAACTACTCATGGTACTATTGCTGATACTTCTGCTTCCCGTAAAAACACGTAATTAGAACCATAAACACTGGGATTATACTGGTCTATGAATTTTATAGCTACAAATTGGGCATATGTATAAGGTACTGTGAATGTATAGTTTTGTACGGTTCTGTCTGTGAATAAATATGTGCCAACCTTGGTTAAAGATAATGCTGTTGGGCCAATCCATACTTCTACATTTTTTGTTCCGCCACATGTCGGTGTGGTCAATTTTACTTTTGTCAGTGGGTAGGATGATCCCAAATCAATGGTGGCGGTTTTGGGAAAATTTCCACTTGTTCCGGTGGCAAAACACCCGGGGTTAACATCGGTAAATACTGCATCAGTTAAACCTAACCATCCGGAAACATTTTTGTCATTTGTACCACCACTATCAACACAGGTATATGATTTACCGGTACTTACATTTGTTTCAGTTCCGGTTGGGATAGTTGATGGTGGAATTTGCGCGTTCACATGGCCGTCAACAAAACCAAGCACGCATTTTCCACTGTGACGTAAATCTATAACGCCACTTTTTGCGTCACCGGTAAGCCATACAACTGTTGGGTCCGGTATTTCACCCAGCGCGCGTCCTGATACTACCGGTTTTAACGTTGTCGCATCAATTGCGTCGTTATACATATACCCATTAGTTATAGATTTGCCAGCAGTAGGGCATATCATGATTCCCGGGTCTAATCTTAAATCGTTCCATACAGTAGCGGTTACCGGTAAAGTTTCTTCATGGTCCTGTGCGTAAATCATTACGTTTGACGCTATTTGACGTTGATTGCTGACACAGGTTGATTGTCGCGCTTTTTCTCTCGCACGGGCAAAAACGGGGAATAAGATGGCGGCCAAAATGGCAATAATGGCAATGACGACCAATAATTCAATCAGGGTAAAACCTTTCTTTTTCTTTAGCATTTAAAGTCTCCTTTATATTTGTTATACCGATTTAATAGATATTTTAAAATTTTAATTTATATTTGTAAATAGTTTAAAACATATCTTATAGTTTATTTGTTTTCCTTTTTTTATTAAGAATTAAACCTGTTATTAATACAATAGATCCAATTATCAGCGGTAAATATATTAATTTGTTAGTATTTATAAAAAAAACAGGATTATTGAGTAGCAGAAAAATCGAAATATTATAAATGATTCTGCAGATAAATGATGATATGAATGACCCGGTAGTTTGGCGTGCAATACCGCAAATAATATTAACAATAAATATCAGCAGTAATAACTGGTCGCCGGGATGGGTAAGTATAAATATCACTGACAGAATTATTATTATGGTTGTGGGTCGAAAATATTCGGTCAACCACGAAAATATAGCACCACGGAAAAGATATTCTTCAATTAATGGTATTACAATTAATAATAAAATGATATCAACGATACTAGGCGTCAGTTGATGAGGA
>CAZNLA010000576.1:0-3446 GCA_964573385.1 uncultured bacterium | reverse complement strand
GCCGACCACACCGCGCCAGCGGCGCAATAGCCGACCACGTACTGGAAATCATGCACGCTATCCATACCGCCAGTTCCACCGCCAGTTACGTAGATATAACCAGCACCTTCGCAATCCCCAATGTATTCCCGGAAGGCCTGGAAGCAGGAATGCTGGACGAATAGTATCCAGTAACAACCTGTAAAAATATATCCCCCTGGCAGTTTTTGCCGGGGGGATTTTTTTTGTTTCAAATTATTATGACAGAACTTTCGCTGATAAGGGTAAGTTGATTCAATATTTTTGCGTCGACAGGTGCAATGACCGGTATCTGAGAATGTCAAAGTGACCTGAAGCGAAAATTATATATACTAAACATAATGCAATTTTCATATTCCCTACCAAACACAAAAAGCCCCGGATAATGATCCGGGGCATAGCCGTATTAAAATTACGCTTCTGTTGGGATAATAGAAACGTTTTTTCTGCCTTTTGATTCCCAGCCGAATTTCACTTTGCCTTCGGTTAACGCGAAGATGGTGAAATCTCTGCCGAGACCGACATTTTTGCCAACTTTAATTTTGGTACCGCACTGGCGAACAATAATAGCGCCCGGAGAAGCTATTTCACCATCGTACAGTTTAACGCCACGCATTTTCGGTTTGCTATCGCGACCATTACGTGAACTACCAACACCTTTTTTATGTGCCATAAAAGTATCTCCTTAAACTATTAAGCCTCGATACTATCAACACGAACGCGTGTGAAGTACTGGCGATGTCCACGTTTAACGCGAACATTCTTTTTTGATTTATATCTCAGCGACATCACTTTTTTAGCGCGATCCTGTTCAATAACAGTGCAAATAACTTTTGCGCCAGCCACCATTGGGCTACCGAATGTGACATCACCATCTTTTGCTACCATCAGAACTTCGCCGAGTTCGAGTGTATTCCCGCAATCTACAGGCATTTTTTCAATGCATACAGTATCACCAGGGCTGACGCGGTATTGTTTTCCGCCGGTTTGTACTATCGCGTACATCGCATATCTCCTCACGGACCATAAGTCCCATAAACGCACGGAGAAAAATATACCAAATTTATATGATACAAGTCAATGCCTAATCCGGCATTATTTAATAATTCTTTAAAAATGTTTACTTTTTCTTTTAAAAGGGTAATTTTTCATTAGCCTTGCAAAAGACTGAAAAGAATAAATGAAGCAAAAACACTGCCAAAAATGCAATAACAGCCAAATTCAACACAACGGTGAACTATGTAATGAATGTTGGATAAGACTAAGATCCGGGAACGAACTGTATGCCGGAGAAGCTATAACACAAGACCCTTACATTAAAACTCTTATTTCAAACGCCAGTAAAGAACTAAAGAACGGTAATTTACAAAATGCAAAGCATATAGGCAGTCAGGCCGAATCATTACAACCAAACTGCTCCACAATTTTATCATTAATGGGTGAAATATGCCGGGCTTGTGGTGAAGAATCTTTAGCTATGGATTATTTTACCCGGGCAATGGAGCAACCACAAACAGCGATAATCAATACAAAAACTATACCTGTGGATTATCCACGCCATACCTGGCTTGCGGTTTTACTGTTAATATTTGTTATTGCAAGTGCAATTGCCATGATGATAGCGGTTGACAGCAAAACAACTGATACAAATCACCATATAAGTGTAAATGTAATAAAAACATCATCAGTAATAACTGAACCTGCATGGGAATGGCATGGAGCAACTATATACAATGTTGAACTGGATAAAACAGTTATCCCCACAGATGAAATTTCAATGAAAGGCGGGTCAGACGCGTATCATTCAGGTAATTACCAACGCGCGGTTTCAATATACACAAAGTTGTTAAAATCAAAAGTAGTCGACCCCAATATTTATCAATACCTTGCATATTCATACCAACAAATGGGTGATTCACAGCATGCCCTGAAAATGTTACAGGCCTGTGTAAAAAAATGCAGTATTAATGGTGATAATGATGACCAGTCAATTGAAAACACAAAAAAAATTATAAAAAAATTATTGGAAAGTAAAAAATAGCAGGGCTTTGCTTAAAGTCACTTCGACAAATATCAGGTAATTTCATCAAGGCAGGTAATTTTGAAGATAGCCATAGCGTGTTTCGCCGGTATAGGCGGCAGTGGGATAGTAGCAACTGAATTAGGGATAGGATTATCAGAACGAGGGCATGAAATACATTTTGTATGTGTTGATATCCCTTTCAGATTAGATGAAATGCGTGATAACCTGTTGTTTCATCAGGTTCATTTATACCCATACCCGGTATTACAATCCCCACAATATGACCTGGCACTGGCATGCAGACTGTCTGAAGTTATCGATGAATACAAAATTGACATTTTGCACGTCCATTATGCCATACCACACGCGATATCAGCTTTTTTAGCACGACAAATTACTACTCATCCATTTAAGATTATCACCACTTTGCATGGTACCGATACCAGATTGGTGGGATTAGACCCATCATACCGGCCAATAACAAAGTTCAGCCTGGACCAATCTGACGCGTTAACTGCAGTGTCAAAAAATCTGGCAATAACAACAAACGAAGATTTTAATGTCACTAAACCCATTGATGTATTGTATAATTTTGTTGATACCAATAGGTTTACACGTAAACATATGCATTGTTCTTTCCGGGTTAATTACGCGCATCACGACGAAAAATTATTGATTCACATATCAAATTTACGACCAGTAAAACGCCTGGTGGATATAGTAAAAGCATTCGCGAAGATTGATCGTCAGATTCCATCACGATTAATTATTATTGGTGATGGACCGGACAAATTGCCTGCGCAACAGATGGCATTTGATTTACAGGTGGCGGAAAAGATTACTTTCACCGGGGCAATTTCACATATCGAGGATCTTTTATCAATCGCTGACCTGTTCCTGTTAACATCAGAAATCGAATCTTTTGGCCTGGCCGCACTGGAAGCAATGGCTTGCGGCACCCCTGTAGTCTCATATGCTACCGGTGGCGTGCCCGAGGTGGTCATTGATGGAGAAACCGGAGCATTAGTGCCAATGTACGACATTGACGCCATGGCAGAGGCCGCAGTGAAAATTCTGCGGGATGATGACAAACTGGCAAAGTATCGAATAGCATCACGCGAACACGCAGTAAACAACTTCGGCCGCGAAGTAGGATTAAATAATTATGAGGAATATTATAAGAGGTTGTTAGGGGAAGGGATTAGGGAATAGGTTCTTAGGGGTTAGGCCGTTAGTAATTAAATCTGTACAAGAAAGTTAGGGTGTTTACAAAGGTCATTTAACTTATACTCGAAATATAATCGATTTCTACCGAGTTCAACCGAGTTCAACCGATTTCGTACGATTTCTACCGATTTCACCTGTTTTCAATATACATTAGCCACAGAGTGGCGACATAATGAAT